>NZ_JARVXN010000001.1:0-115366 GCF_048957715.1 Mitsuaria sp. CC2
AGGACCGTGAAACGACTCAGCGCCGATGATAGTGCGGATTCCCGTGTGAAAGTAGGTCATCGTCAGGCTAATACACCGCCAAACCCCTCGATCAGCAATGATCGAGGGGTTTTGTCTTTTCTGATTCGCTTTGGCGAATTGAAATCCAATCGGTTTCGAGATGGGTTTGGCACTTGGACTTGCGGATGCCGAAGAGTTGTTAATAACTGATTGAACTAATCACTCTCGCGTCTGATGGGAGGAACTCACCCCTTTTGTGGGACTGATTTTTTGCGTAGCTGCGAATAGACTGCCTTGGTCATTTGTTCGGGACGGGAAGCGTATGCAGCGGTTCTGGAATGGGGCGGGGTTTTCTTCCTTTTCGATCCGTGCGGCACTTGCTGCGCTGTTTTGGTGTCCAGTGGCACACGCGGTAGAGATCGCAACGGTCTCTCCGCGAGGAGAGGTCGACCAGGTTCAGAACGTCGTTGTTCGCTTCAAGGGACCCACTTCTCGCTTTGGAGATCCCCGCCTTCCTGATCCTGTGGTGCTGGATTGCGGCAGCGTTGGGCTACACGGCAAGGGACGTTGGACGAGTGATCGAGAGTGGGTTTACGACTTCTCGGGCCCCTTGCCGTCCGGGGCAAAGTGCACGGTTGCCGCGAGCAACGTTTTCCAGCCGACCGCCCCGGGAGCCGCCGGAGGGTGGCTCGGTACGCGGGAGTTTTCCTTCCAGTTGAGCGCACCGACGATACGGCGTGTCAGCCCGTGGGAGGGAAGCCGGATCGAGGAGAACCAGCGCTTTCTTTTGCAGCTCTCCGGCGATGCCAAGTCCGAGACGATTGCGCCTCACATGTGGTGTGAATCGAAGATGCTTGGTGAGCGGATTCCCGTTGAACTTCGCGGCGTCTCCGAACGAGATGCATTGCTACGTGGGTTGAAGATCGAGGGAGCGAAGCGACAGAGTTGGATTCTGGTTGGCTGTGCTCGGCCTTTGCCAGCTCGCTCTGAGGCTACTTTGGTCTGGGGCGCTGGGATTGCGGCTGCCGCCAACGAATCTGTGCGCACGCGAGGAGACCGGCGATTCCACTTCACCGTTCGAGCGCCATTGACTGCGGAGCTGTCTTGCGAGAGGGAGCGGGCGAATGCGCCATGCCTTTCCATTCGGCCGATCTCCGTGAACTTCTCCGAGCCGATTTCACGCGAACTGGCATTGGCGGTGCGCTTGAAGGGGCCGCATGGCGGCAGCGTGGCGCCGCTGGCGACGTCGGACCAGGAAGTTCAATCCGCCGATTGGCTGTCGACGGTGCGTTTCCCAACGCCGTTGGCTGAGCAGCAAGATTATTTGCTTGAGTTGCCGAACGGGATCAAGGACGAGAGCGGTCGACCGCTGTCCAATGCGGCCAGCTTTCCGATGAAGGTCCGCACCTCCGAGTCGCCCCCGCTGGCGAAGTTCGCGGCAGCTCCTTTCGGCATTGTCGAGTGGGAGGCGGGGGGCCCCAGTCTGATTCCTTTGAGCCTGCGCCACGTGCAATCGGATCTGCAACCTCGGGCGAGCGGGCATCTGCGAATCATGAGGTTGACGGAGGATGCCGAAATATTGCGATGGTACGGGCGTCTCTACCGGCAGAACGAATGGGAGGACCGCAAGGCTGAGTGGCTGAAGAATGCTGCGGACGCTCAGTCCATGACGGTGCCGCCGGCGAATCCGGAGAAGGTCATCGACGTGATCGGAGTACCGCTGGCGCAGCCCGGGTACCACGTGCTCGAACTGAAGTCACCGCGCCTGGGGCAGTCGCTGCTCGATCCGAGCCAGCCGATGTTTGTGCGGACAGGTGCGCTGGTCACCAATCTCGGGCTGCATTTCAAGTTGGGAAAGGACGACAGCCTGGTATGGGTGACCTCGCTCGACAAGGGGCAGCCCGTCGAGGGCGCCCAGATCGCGGTCTACGACTGCCGCGGCAAGTCGCTGTGGAACGGGAGGACCGACGCGCGCGGCTTGGCGCGCATCGATCGACCCAATCTGGACCGTGAGAGCGGCACCGGGGAGTGCATCGCCGAGTCGGGTCTTTTCATCACGGCTCGGCTCGCACAGCCTGGAAAAGCATTGGACCAGTCGTTCATGTTCAGCGGCTGGAGCCGCGGCATCGAGCCTTGGCGTTTCAACGTGCCGGTCGCGTGGGGCGCCGAGCGCGCGGCCCGTGCTCATACCATCACCGATCGACCGTTGCTTCGCGCCGGCGAAACCCTGTCGATGAAGCACTTCTTCCGTCTGGAGACTGTCCAGGGGTTGGTGGATGCGGCACCGGACCAGTTGCCGGACAAAGCGCGTGTCGTGTTCGAAGGGACCGGCGAGGAAGTCGCGACGCTGGACTTGACGTGGCAGGGTGGCCGCTATTCCTTGAGTACCTGGAAGGTGCCGGCGGGAGCCAAGCTCGGGCGCTACCGTTTCGTCATGGAGCGTGCGTACGCGTCGAAGAGTTCAGGGTGCCGCTGGTCGACGTCCGCCTGCTTCCTCCGAAGCTGAATTCCCCGGGCGTGCAGGAACTGTCCTGGTCCGCACAGTTGAACTACATGGCGGGCGGTCCGATGGCGAAGTCGCCGGTGGTGGTCAACGCGATGCTGCAACCGCGAGTGACCACTTTCCCTGGATTCGACGATTTTGCCTTCGAGCCGCCGTCGCGCGATGGGCCGACTGACACAGGAGCGGATGGGGAGATGGACGAGGGTGACGGCGAGTCTGCGGGCAATGCGCCTGGCATGGCTCGCTTGATGTTGGACAAGCTGGCCTTGCAGACCGACGGCAAGGGAGCCGTTACGTTCAAGGTGCCCTTGAAGGGCGATGTCGACCGACCGGCAGAATTGCGCGTCGAATTGAACTACCGCGATCCCGACGGGCAGACGTATACGCGCGCCGCCTCGCAGGTGGTCTGGCCCGCCGGTGTCGTGATCGGCCTGCGCGCAGCTTCCTGGGTGGCCAATGGCCAGTCCCTGTCGGTTCAGGCGGTCGCGCTGGACGTCCAGGGCAAGCCGGTGGCCAATCAAAAGATCGGGGTGGGCGCGCGCCAGATCCAGACGCTCAGTACCCGCAAGCGGCTGGTGGGAGGCTTCTATGCCTACGAGCATCAGCGGAACCTGAAGGACCTGGGTGAACTTTGCAGCGGGACCACCGACGCACTCGGGCTCATGCGTTGCGAGGTGAAGCTGAACCAGGGCGGACAGATTGAACTCATCGGTTCGGCCAAGGACGACGGCGGTCGTACCGCGCGGGCTGCCCGGTCGCTGTGGGTGACCAGGGCCGGTGAGTCCTGGTTTGCGCAGGACAACGACGATCGCATCGATGTGATCCCGGAGCGCCGACGTTATGAGCCGGGTGAGATCGCGAGGTTCCAGGTACGCATGCCCTATCGCGACGCGACCGCACTGGTCACCGTCGAGCGGGAAGGCGTGTTGTACAGCGAGGTCCGGCGTCTCTCGGGGCGGGATCCGTGGCTGGAGTTGAAGATCGACCGCGACTGGACGCCGAACGCCTTCGTCAGCGTGATGGTGCTGCGAGGTCGCCTGCGCGACGTGCCCTGGTACTCGTTCTTCTCATGGGGTTGGCGCGAACCGGCAAATTGGTGGCGGGAGTGGCGGGCGTCAGGCGACTATCAGGCGCCGACCGCCATGGTGGATCTGTCGAAGCCGTCCTTCAAGCTGGGCATGGCGGCCATCGAGATCGGACAGGCGAGGCACCGCTTGCAGGTGGAAGTCATGCCCCAGCAGGCGCAATACGGCGTTCGACAAAGCGCTCAAGTGAAACTTAGGGTCACGCAGGACGGCAAGCCGGTGCCGGATGCGCAGATCGCCTTCGCCGCAGTGGACGAGGGCCTGCTGGCGCTCGCGCCCAACCCCAGCTGGAAGTTGCTCGACGGCATGATCCAGTCCCGACCGTGGGGCGTGACGACGGCGACCGGGCACAGCGAAATCATCGGCCGACGACATTACGGGCGCAAAGCCGTGGCCGCCGGGGGCGGGGGCGGTTTTGCGACGCGTGAGCTGTTCGACACCCTGCTGACCTGGCAACCGCTGGTGACGGTCGACGCGAAAGGCGAGGCACTGGTGCGAGTGCCGCTGAATGATTCGCTCACGCGCTTCCGGCTGGTCGCGGTGGCCGACGCGCCGGGGCAGCGTTTCGGCACGGGCGAGGGCAGCATCAACGTGAACCAGGATCTGCAGCTGATGTCCGGCCTGCCCCCGCTCGTCCGCGAAGGCGATCGCGTGCAGGCCATGGTCACGCTGCGCAACGCCACCAACCGTGCCATGGACCTGCGGGTGTCGTTGACGGGCAAGGCGTCACTGGAGATCGGTGAACAGGGTGTCCCGGCCGATGCGAAAACGCTGAAGTTGGCCGCTGGTCAGGCCCAGGAGTTGACGTGGGATGTCGTCGTCCCGGAAGGCGCCCAGCGCATCGTCTGGGAAGCTCAGGCTCAGGAGCAGGGTGGCAGCGCGAAAGATGCGATGCGGACCACGCAGGCGGTGCAGCCGGCGGTGCCGGTGCGGGTGCTGCAGGCGACGCTGCGGCAACTCGACGTGCCGGTCAGCATCCCGGTCGCCGTGCCCGGCGACGCCGTGCCCGCGCAGGGCGTCAAGCGGGGCGGCCTCCATATCGGGTTGCAGCCAAAACTGTCGACGGCGTTGCCAGGCATTCGCCGCTACTTCGAGCAGTATCCGTATACCTGCCTCGAGCAGCAGAGTTCGAAGTTCATCGCGCTGCACGACAGCACGGCGTGGGAGGGGCTGATGGGGCAGCTGTCTACGTATCAGGATGCGGACGGACTGTTTGCGTATTTCCCGCTCTCGAATCATTTGACCCAAGGCAGCGACGTCCTGACGGCGCACCTGCTGTCGGTGGCGCAGGAAGCTGGCCGCATGTTGCCGGCGGCGCAACTGGGCAAGGCACTTGACGGTCTGGCCGCCTTCGTCGAAGGACGGCTGGAGCGTCGCCATTGGTCGCCACGCCCCGACGATCAGCCTCGACGGATCGCCGCGCTGGCTGCGCTGGCCCGGTACGGCAAGGCGACGTCACGGCAGCTGGGGACCGTCGACGGTCGCAACCTCACCAGTTGGCCGACCTCCGTCGTCATCGACTGGCTGGTGCTGCACCAGCGCATGACCGATGCGCCGGACCGTGCCGCGCAGATCGCTGCGGCCCAGAACCAGTTGCGCAGCCGCTTGAGCTTCGCAGGCACCACCCTGCGCTTCGTCAATGAGGAGTCCGACGCCTGGTGGTGGCTGATGGGGAGCGGCGATGCGACGGCGGCGCGAGCGATCCTGGCCTTGGTCGACGATGCCGGATGGAAGGAGGACCTCCCTCGCCTGGTCGTCGGCGCACTCGCCCGCCAGGAGCGAGGCGCCTGGTTCAATACGACGGCGAACCTGTGGGGCGCGCTGGCGCTCGAGAAGTTCTCGGCGCGCTTCGAATCCCAGCCGGTGAAGGGGAAGACCGAGGCCAGGCTGGCCGGCGCGGGCGTGGTGCTGGATTGGGCGGCCAAGCCGGACGGCGGCGAATTGCGCCTGCCGTGGCCCGCCGCCGGCAATGGCACCTTGACGGTGACTCAGACAGGCGAAGGCCGCCCCTGGGCGACCGTGCAAGCCTCGTCCGCCGTCCCGTTGAGAGCGTCGCTCACGTCGGGCTACGCGATCAAGCGGACGATCACCGCCGTGTCGCAGAAGTCCGCGCCGCGCTGGTCGCGGGGCGACGTGATGCGGGTGCGGGTCGAGATCGACGCCGCCGCCGACATGAGCTGGGTAGTGCTCAGCGACCCGTTGCCCACTGGCGCCGCGATCGTCGAGGGCACGATCGATACCCAGGGCGAGCGCGCCGAGGGGCAGGCCTGGCCCAGCTTCATCGAGCGCAGCTTCTCCGCGTGGCGCGCCTACTTCGACTACCTGCCGCGCGGCAAGCATGTCCTCGAATACACGGTCCGGCTGAACAACGCGGGGCGTTTCCAGATGCCGACGACGCGCGCCGAGGCGATGTATTCGCCGGATCGTTTCGGCGAGGTGCCGAATGCGATCCTGGAGGTCCAGCCTTGACCTTGGCAAGGTCGGCGCAACGGCATGCCTTCGCGCAATGGGGGTGGGGGCTGGTCTTGATGCTCGTCATGAGTGGTGGCCTTGCGGTGCCGGCTTGGGCCGATGAACTGCCCTCGTTCGCGCAGACACGCGCATCGCATCCGTTGTCGGACCTCCAACTGCTCGACCGCCGAGGCGAGCCGCTGCAGACCTTGCGCGTGGATCCCAACCGGCGTGTGCTCTCGTGGGTGACGCTGGACCGAATGTCTCCCGCGCTGCTGCGGGCGATGCTGCTGTCGGAAGATCAGCATTTCTACGAGCACAGCGGCGTCGACTGGTCGGCGGTCGCCGCGAGCGCCTGGGCCAATCTGTGGAACACGCGCACACGCGGCGCATCGACGGTGACGATGCAGTTGGCCGGCCTGCTTGATCAGGACCTGGCCCGGCGCGGCGGTCGCAGCGTGGCGCAGAAGCTCGGGCAGGCCTGGGTGGCGGGGCGACTGGAGAAGCGGTGGACCAAGGCGCAGATCCTGGAGGCTTACCTGAACCGCGTGCCGCTGCGCGGCGAACTCGTCGGCGTGCCCGCTGCGGCGCAGGCGCTCTTCGGCAAACGGCCGAGCGGGTTGGATGTCCGCGAGTCGGCGCTGCTCGCCGCGATGCTGCGCGGCCCCAACGCGTCCGCCGAGACCCTCTCGACACGCGCCTGCGGCGTCTTGCGGACGATGGGGCAGACCTGCGAGGGGCTGGTCGACGAGGTCGGGGCCGTGTTGCGGCGCAAGCCCCTGTCGATCGGCGATGCGCCGCAATGGGCGCCACACTACGCGCGTCTCGCGCTTCGCGCGGACGGTCCGGCGGCTCAGCGCAGCACGCTCGACGCGACGTGGCAACGCGTCGCGGTCCAGGCGCTGCGGCGGCATCTGGCGGAGCTGTCCGGCCGGCAGGTCGAGGACGGCGCGGTGCTCGTGCTCGACAACGCGAGCGGCGAAGCGCGCGTGTGGGTCGGATCGAGCGGCAGCCAGCTGTCGGAAGCGGCCCAGGTGGATCACGTGCTCGCCCGTCGACAGCCGGGTTCCACGCTGAAGCCGTTCCTGTACGAGCTGGCGATCGAGCGCCGCCTGATCACCGCGGCCAGCCTGCTGGACGATTCGCCTGCGCAGGTGGCGACCGCGGCGGGGCTGTATCTCCCGCAGAACTATGACAAGCAGTACCGTGGCTGGATCAGCGCCCGGGCGTCGCTCGGCAACAGTCTCAACATCCCGGCGGTGCGGCTGTCGCTGATGCTCACGCCGGAGGCGGTCTTCGAGCGGCTCAATGCCCTGGGCCTGCAACTGCCCGAGACGGGCGGCTTCTACGGGCCGTCGCTGGCCCTCGGCAGCGCCGACGTCACCTTGCTGGCGCTGACCAATGCGTATCGCGCATTCGCCAACGGCGGGAGGTACGCCGCCGCCTTGGCACCGCGAAGCGATCCGAGTCGCGACGCGGGGCCACGGCACGCGGAATTGCGGCAGGTGGCGGATCCGAAGGCCAGTTTCATCGTCGGCGACATCCTGGCCGACAACACCGCGCGCGCGCTGACGTTCGGACTGTCGAGCGCGTTGGCGCTGCCTTTCCCGGCCTCGGTGAAGACGGGCACGAGCAAGGACATGCGCGACAACTGGTGCATCGGCTGGAGCAGCCTGTACACGGTCGGCGTCTGGGTCGGCAATTCCAGCGGCGAGGCCATGCACCAGGTGTCGGGCGTGAGCGGCGCCGCCCCGGTCTGGCGCGAGGTCATGCTCGCGCTGCATGCGAGCGGCGTTCCGCCGGCGATCCGTCCACCGGCTGGCGTCGTCGCGCAGCACACGCGTTTCGAACCCGGACAGGAGCCGTCGCGCCTTGAATGGTTCGTGACAGGGACCGAGCAGGCGGTCATCCGCGCGGCGGGCACGTCCGTCGCGCTCCGCAATCCGGTCGACGGCGCGATCTATGCGCTGGATCCCGACATCCCACCGAACGCGCAGCGACTCCGTTTCACGCATGAGGGCCGGCTCGATCGCGGTGTGGCGGCCTGGCGCCTCGACGGTCGCGTCATCGGCCGCGGGGCGACGATGGATTGGCTGCCCATGCCCGGGCGCCACGAACTGGCACTGCTCGACGCCAGCGGGCGGGTGCTCCAGCAGGTGCGCTTCGAGGTCCGCGGCGCCGGGATGAAGCAGGCGCCCGCGCCCGGCGTCGACTCCCGTCCTGCCATTCCGCAAGTCAACCGCCCCAGGGCGCAGTTCGTCGCCACCCCCTGGCGGTCAAGGGGCTGACTTTCGATACTCCTCCCATCGTCGCTAAGATGCAGATTCGCGCGGGGAGACCATGCAGAGCCGACAACAACAAGCGCTGAACGCCCACAAGCCCCTCTGGCAGGTGCTGGGCGTCGCCATGCTTGGCGCCGCACTTTGGCTGCCGGCCGGGCCGGCGCAGGCCAGCGAGGTGGTCAAGCTGGCTCGCCTGCTGATCACCGGCAAGCGCCAGCCGAGCCGTCCGCCCGCGCCGCAACCGGCGGCCCCGGAACGCGGGACCGACGCGAGCACCCAGCCCCAGAGCCGTGCATCCGACGTCGAGGTCCACGCCCAGACGCAGCGCCGCAGCGCGGACGGCGCGGCCGTCTCGATGGACTGAGCGCACCAACCTGCCGCATTGGCGGCAGATTTCTCCCCAAATCGCGGCATCCCCGCACCAGCGCGGCACTTCATGCCTGATCGCCGTGCGATCAACGAAGTTAGTCTCGGAAACCGTGCGTTTCTCCCCCTGACAACGTCGTCAACGCGGGCCACACTGCCGCGCGTCGCCTCACGAGGGCGTGTGATCGTTGGGAGGGAAAGAAATGACGCAGGGTTCGAACAAGGTCTATCGGAAAGGCCTGCCGTTCAGCGCCGAAGTGGCCCCGTTGCTGGCTGCCATGCCGTTGCTGGAGGAATACCGCGAGCCGCTGCTGCGGCTGCAGGGCGCGTGGGACAGCCTCGCGCTGCTGGGACAGATGAGCGGCGCGGCCACCGACATGGCCGACACCCGCACCGCGTTCGAGGCGCTGACGGGCCGCCTGCTGGACAGCCTGGCGCGCCGGCAGCTCCGGCACGCGGTCGGGCACCTCCAAGGGCGCTCGCAGGTCGCGATCGACATCCTGGTGCGCAACCTCTTCGAGCGGACCGCCGACGTCGGCTTCCTCGCCAGCGACGGCCCGCTGCGCACGTTGCTCCAGGCGGATGCGGCCGGCGAGGTCGACGCCAGCGACGTCCAGGCCCTGCGCCAACGGTTTGCCGCCTACGTCGCCAAATACTCGGTCTACGATCAGGTCGTGCTGCTGGCTGCCGATGGTCGCCGGCTGGCGGCATTGGATGAGTCGAGCTGCGCGGCGGTCGTCGACGATCCGCGGTTGCAGGAGGCTCTCGAACCCGGACGCGCCTTCGTCGAAGTGCACGGCCCCACCGGTCTGCTCGGCGGCCGCGGCGGTCTGATCTACGCGGCGGCGGTGAGTGGTCTGGCCAGCGGCGAGGGCGGTGACGGGACTGCCGGCGGCGCACGCGGGCTGCTGTGCCTGTCCTTCAAGCTCGAAGACGAGATGCTGGGGCTCTTCCGTGCGTTGTGCGCCGGCGTGCCCCGATCGGTGCTGGTGCTCAAGGATGCGCAGGGCCGCGTGCTGCTGACGTCAGATCCCTGGCAGATCCCGCTGGGCGCGCCGCTGGCGAACGCTGGTGAGGCGCAGGGATGGCGGCTGGACTTCGCCGGTCGCGACTACCTGGCCTGCGAGAGCGCGGCCAGCGGCTACGAGGGCTACTTCGGACCGGGCTGGCGGGCGCAGATGCTGCAGCCGCTGCAGCACGCCTTCGCGGACGCGCCGCCGGAGCGCCAGGGCGATCGCGCCCGCGACCTCGACACGCGCGAGCTGTTCGACGACGAGCTGCGCAGCATTCCCGTCGAGGCGCGCCGCATCCAGCGCGAGTTGTCGAGGTCGTTGTGGAACGGCAAGCTCAAGAGCCGCGCGCACTCCCAACCGCATGCCCAGCCGGGCGCCCGGACCGGGGAGGGCGGCGCGGCGGCTCCAGGCGGCAATGCCTTCGCCGTGACGCTGCTCAATGAAGTCGAACGTACCGGCGATCAACTGCGCCAGGTCTTCGAACGCGCGATCGCCCAGCTCGAGGACGGCGCGCTGGACGCGGTCTTCGACGGCGCCGGCTTCCGCGCGGAGCTGGCGATCTCCATCGTCAACCGCAACCTGTACGAGCGCGCCAACGACTGCCGCTGGTGGGCCCTCGACGCGCGCCTGCAGGGCGCGCTCGCGGCCGGCGATGCCGCCTCGGCGGAATCGGTCCTGGCGAGCATCCATGCGCTCTACACCGTCTATTCGCTGCTGCTGGTCTTCGACAACGCCGGGCGCGTGGTCGCCGTGTCGGACCCGGGCCAGGCGCATCATGTCGGACGCTCGCTGCAAGGCGACTGGGTCTCGGGCGCGCTAGGACTGCGCGACGCCGGCCAATATGTGGTGTCGTCGCACGCGCCCTGCGGTCTCTACGGCGAGGACGGGCACGCACCCTGTCTCGTCTACGCGGCAGGCGTCCCGCATCCGGACGGTGCGGCGATGGCCGGCGGCATCGCGATCGTGTTCGACGGTGCGCCGCAGTTCCGCGCGATGCTCCGCGCGGCGCTGCCGGATCATGCCGGCGCGGCGGCCTTGCTCGTGACGCGGGCGGGTGAGGTCGTGGCCAGCAGCGACGCGCGCTGGTCGCCGGGCGATCGGCTGCCATTGCCGCTGCCCGCGCTGACCGCCCTGCCGGCGGACCAGCACGTGACCGGCGAGCTCGAATTCGACGGCCGCGTCCATGCCTACGGGCTGGCGATGTCGGGGGGCTACCGGGAATACCGGCGCCTCACGCCGCCCGACGCAAACGACCTCGCGGCACTCGTGGTGCTGCCGCTCGGCGAGCGTCTGGCCGCAGGCGAGTCGGCTGGCGCGGGCGCGATGCCCGCGGCCTTCACGCCGACCGCGCCGGCAGGCGCCAAGACCGTCGATGTCGCCAGTTTCCTCGTCGATCACCAGTGGCTGGGCTTGCCCGCGATGCAGGTCGTCGCGGCGCTGGAGCGCCAGCGCATCACGGCCTGGCCCACGGCCCCGGCGGCCGTGCGCGGCATGCTGGGCTTCGAAGGCCGCATGCTGCCGGTGCTGGATCTGGGCCAACTGCTCTTCCACCGCCCGTGCGGTGATGAAGCCGCGTTGATGGTCTGCCAGACCGGCGCCGGCCAGCGCCTGGTGCTCGCCGTGCAACAGCTCGGGCAGGTCTTCGTCGCCGGCGCCGAGCAGTTGCAGCCCAGCCCGACACGGCCGGGCTGGGCCGCGCAGGCCCAGGTGCACTTGCTCAAGGGTCAGGGGCCGCAGATGCTGACCCTGCTGGACGGTGACGACCTGTGGCGCCTCGTCAACGGCGTGGTCGAGGCGCAGACGCCCGCATTGACCGTCGATTGAACTTCTGGCTCAGGCCGCGGTCCGCTCGATCACGGGCGGGCGCGGATGCAGCCGTGCCATCGCGAGCGCATCGACATAGCGACCATCGCGCAACGCGTACCCGCGCAGCCGTCCCTCGTGCTCGAAGCCGAAGCGCTCGTAGAGCCGGATCGCGCGCGGGTTGTCGGCGAACACGGTAAGTTCGATGCGCAGCACGCCGAGCCAGTCGTCCGCCTGACGCATCAGCGCGTCCATCAAGGCCGAGCCGACGCCGTGCCCCTGGGCCTCCGGATGCACGCCGATGCCCAGCATCATGGCGTGGCGGCGCCGCACCTGAGGTCCGACCGGATGCAGGCCCGCGGACCCTACCAGCCGCTCGCCGTCGAAGGCGAGCAGCTGCAGTTCGCCGCTGTTCGTGTCGGGCACCTTCGAGAAGCGTTCCTGCCAGAGCAGTTCGGAGGTGTAGGGCAATTGCAGCAGCGACGGCTGAACGCCGGGATGCGCCATCAGTTCGGCGTGTGCGCGAGCGTCCTCGGGCCGAGGACGGCGCAGCGTGAGGCCGTCGGCGATGCGCACGGCGCGTGGCCCGGGGTCGCGTTCGTCGGGGAGGCGGGACGGTCTCGTCGAGGTCTGCATCGGGGGTCTCCTGGTGGGATGGAAGGACCGAGGGCGGAAATGAACAAGGCCCGCGGGTTGCGCGGGCCTTGTCGGGGGAATTCGGGATCGCTTCGGGACCGTGGGTCCTGGATCCGTGGGGGCGTCTACCGCGTTCGACGCCGTCCCTGGCCGCATGCGCACAGTTGCGCCTGCAGCGGATGCATGCAGCACATCTGGACGTGGCCGGAAGAACGGATCGCGGGGGACATGCGGACCAGTATCTTGGCGACGCGTTGAAGGCGTCAAGCCCGCCGTCCGCCACACCAGTGGCAACGGCGCGACAATGTGCGTTTCCCCATTCCGTCGCGGCCGACGCCGCGCGCCGCTTCATGCCTCGACTGAGTTCCGTCGCTGCCGTCGCCGACCTCGCCACCGCGGCTCCCGCCGCTGGAGCGCACGCGCGCCCGAAGGGCGAGCCGCAGCCCGCCGAGCGCTTCGCGCTGGCCGTGGACAAGAGCCCGATCGACGGGCTCGGGGTGTTCGCCGCCGAATCGATTCCGGCGCGGCGCAAGATCGGCGAGATGCGCGGCGAGATCGTGCCGGTGCGCGAAGCCCGTCGTCGCATCGAGGGTCGACGCCGCATCCACGTGGTCGAGGTGACGGACAAGACCGCGATCGATGCGACGAAGTCGGATTGCGCGCTGCGCCATGTGAACCACAGCTGCGCGCCGAACGCGGTGTTGCGCATCCGGCAGGGCCGGGCCGAGTTCTACGCGATCCGCGACATCGACCGGGGCGAGGAGATCTGCGCCGACTACGGCGAGAGCCACCACGAAGGCCGGCTGCGCTGCCGCTGCGGCGCGCCGAACTGCAAGGGCCGGCTCTGAATGGGAAACGCGGGCGCGAGGCCGGCGCGAGGCCGGCGTTCGTTCGAGGCGGTTCGCGTCCGCCGGCGATCGGAGTGATCCCTGGATCAGTGCGTCGCGTCCGGATCCGCGGTCAGACCGGAGATCGCTTCCTTCAGCACGCGCTGCTGCATCCAGAACAGCCGCAGGTCCTGCACCGTGAACAGCATGTCGTCGATCAGCGCGTTCTGGTCGATGCCTTCCGGCTCTTCGTAGGCGCGCTGGACGTAGTCGGCGCGCGGCGTCGAGTCCTCGGCCAGCGTCACGGCCTCGATTGCTTCGAGCATCGCCTGCAGGTCGTCGGCGCCGTCGCCGGCGGGCAGCGTCCACGCGTTCGAATCGTCGACCGCCTGCAGGAAGCCCTGCGCCCACATCGCGCCGGGGGCGGGCCTGCGCTCCAGCAGCTCGGCCGTGATCGAGCCTTGCGCCACCAGTTCGGCCTTGGTCTCCTCGTCGAACTCGGAGATCAGGGGCGTCAGGTGCATCTGCTCGGGCGCTTCGAGCAGCGGCTGCGGCTCGAGACTGTCGCCGATCTCGTTCCAGCGCACGTGCAGCGCTTCCATGAACGCATCGGTCAGGTCCTGCTCGTCGAGGCCGGCGGGCCAGTCCTCGCCGAACAGCGCGTCCATCGCCTGGATCGGCGCGGCGTCGGCGGGGCCGACGCGCAAGGCGGTGAGATAGCCGTCCATCGTGTCCAGCGTGATCGCCGGCGCATCCGGATCGGCCTGCCCGGCCAGCACGGCCAGCAGCTCGCCGAGGCGCTGCGCGTTCTCGACGTCGATCGCGTCGCCGAAGTCGTCGTCCATCGGGGTGTCAGTCATGTTTGCTCCAGTGGCTTGAAACGACAAGGGCCCGACCGGGGCCCTTGAAGAGGTGGTTCGTCGGAACTCCGGGGCGGACGGTTCGATCGCCGCCCGGTGTCCGGAGTTTGTTCGAGTGATGTGTCAGACGCGTTCGCCGACCCAGGCCTGCACGCTTGCCAGCGCAGCGGGCAGGGCCTTGGCGTCGGTGCCGCCGGCCATGGCCAGGTCCGGCTTGCCGCCGCCCTTGCCGCCGACCTGCTGCGCGACGAAGTTGACCAGCTCGCCGGCCTTCACCTTGCCGATGCTGTCCGGGGTGACGCCCGCGGCCAACTGGACCTTGTCGCCGTCCACGGCGGCCAGCACGATGGCGGCGGTCTTGAGCTTGTCCTTGAGCTTGTCCATCGTCTCGCGCAGCGTCTTGGCATCGGCGCCGACCAGCGTCGCCGCCAGCACCTTCAATCCCTTGACGTCCACCGCCTGCGACATCAGCTCGTCGCCTTGCGCGGAGGCCAGCTTGCTCTTGGCGGCGGAGAGCTCCTTCTCCAGCGCGCGCAGCTGTTCCAGCACCGCGTGGACACGCGGTTCCAGTTCGGCGGGGGCGGCCTTCAGGGTGCCGGCGACGGCCTGCACGGTCGATTCCAGCGACTGCAGGTAATGCAGGGCGTTGTCGCCGGTGACCGCCTCGACGCGGCGGATGCCGGCCGCGACGCCGCTCTCGGCGACGATCTTGAACAGGCCGATGTCGCCGGTGCGGCGCACGTGCGTGCCGCCGCAGAGTTCCTTGGACGAGCCGATGCTCAGCACGCGCACGGTCTCGCCGTACTTCTCGCCGAACAGCATCATCGCGCCGCTCTTCTGCGCGTCGTCCAGCGCCATGACGGCCGCCTGGGTGTCGGCGTTGGCGAGGATCTCGGCGTTGACGATGGCCTCGACCTTGCGGATCTCCTCGGCCGTCATCGGCGCGGTGTGCGCGAAGTCGAACCGGGTGCGCTCGGCGTTGACCAGCGAGCCCTTCTGCTGGACGTGCGCGCCCAGCACTTCGCGCAGCGCCTTGTGCATCAGGTGGGTCGCGCTGTGGTTGCGGATGGTCTTGGCGCGGCGCTCGGCGTCCACCTTGGCGGCGAAGACGTCGCCGACCTTGACCATGCCTTCGACGACCTGCGCGTGGTGGCCGAACACGTCGGCCTGGATCTTCAGCGTGTCGTCGACGACCAGGCGGGTCGTCGCGTTGCGCAGCTCGCCGGCGTCGCCGACCTGGCCGCCGCTTTCCGCGTAGAACGGCGTGTGGTCGAGCACGACCACGACGTCGTCGCCCGCGTCGGCGCTCTGCACCGCGCTGCCGTCGACGTACAGCGCGACGACCTTGGCGTCTTCGCGCGCGAGGTGGTCGTAGCCGTGGAAGGTCGTCGCGGCGCCGGTGTAGGCCAGGCCCTGCGCCATCTTGAACTTGCCGGCCTGGCGGCCGCGGTTCTTCTGCTCTTCCAGCAGGCGGTTGAATTCGGCCTCGTCGACGGTCACGCCGCGCTCGCGGCAGACGTCGGCGGTCAGGTCGACCGGGAAGCCGTAGGTGTCGTGCAGCTTGAAGGCGGTGTCGCCGTCGATCTGCGTCGCGCCGCCGGCCAGGGCCGACTCCAGCAGTTCCATGCCGGTGGCGATGGTCTTGAAGAAGCGTTCCTCTTCCTGCTTCAGCACCTCGGTGACGCGGGCCTCGTCGCGGCGCAGCTCGGGATAGGCCTCGCCCATCTCCTTGGCCAGCGCGGCCACGAGCTTGTGGAAAAAGGGCGCGCGCGCGCCCAGCTTGTAGCCGTGGCGGATCGCGCGGCGCGCGATGCGGCGCAGCACGTAGCCACGGCCGGCGTTGCCCGGGATCACGCCGTCGACGACGGTGAACGAGCAGGCGCGGATGTGGTCGGCGATGACCTTCAGCGACGGCGATTCCTTGTCGCAGTCGCCGGTGCCGGGCGTGGCCGCGTCGACGCTCTGCTTGGCCGCGGCCAGCAGGTTCACGAACAGGTCGATCTCGTAGTTCGAATGCACGTGCTGCAGCACGGCCGCCAGGCGCTCCAGACCCATGCCGGTGTCGACGCTGGGCTTGGGCAGCTTGTGCATCACGCCGTCTTCAGTCCGGTTGAACTGCATGAAGACGTTGTTCCAGATCTCGATGTAGCGGTCGCCGTCTTCATTGGCCGAGCCCGGAGGGCCGCCGGCCACGTCCGGGCCGTGGTCGTAGAAGATCTCGGTGCAGGGGCCGCAGGGACCCGTGTCGCCCATCATCCAGAAGTTGTCGGACATGTAGCGGCCGCCCTTGTTGTCGCCGATGCGCACGATGCGCTCGGCGGGCACGCCGACTTGCTTGTTCCAGATCTCGTAGGCCTCGTCGTCCTCGGAGTACACCGTCACCCACAGCTTCTCGGCCGGCAGCTTGAAGTGCTCGGTCAGCAGTTCCCAGGCGAAGCCGATGGCGTCCTTCTTGAAGTAGTCGCCGAAGCTGAAGTTGCCCAGCATCTCGAAGAAGGTGTGGTGGCGTGCCGTGTAGCCGACGTTGTCCAGGTCGTTGTGCTTGCCGCCGGCGCGGATGCACTTCTGCGCCGTGGTGGCGCGCGAGTAGGCGCGCTTGTCGAAGCCCAGGAACACGTCCTTGAACTGGTTCATGCCCGCGTTGGTGAACAGCAGCGTCGGGTCGTCGCCGGGCACGACCGGGCTGGACGCGACGATCTGGTGGCCCTTGGACTCGAAGAACTTCAGGAAGGTGTGGCGGATCTCTGCGGCTTTCATGCCTGTCCTTTGCTTGATGGGCCTGGCGGGTCGGGTGTGGCGGGTCGCTGTGGCGCAGCACAGGCTGCGACATGAATCAGTTTGTGTCTTCACGGGTGCGTGGTTTGCCGCTCTTCCTGACGCCGTGGGCGGTGGAATGGCGGGTCCGGCACCTGATTTCGCGAAGCTTTCGATTATAGGAGCCGGGGCCGTTGACACGGTGTTGACATGGCGGTTACGCCGCCGCCGCTAGGATGCCGGCCTTCCACGGAGAAACGACATGGCGACCCCCGACCCCAAGACCTCCCCGCTGGCGCAACTCAAGGACCCCAGCCTGCTGAAGACCGACGCGCTGATCAACGGCGAGTGGGTGGGCGGCTCGAGCCGTTTCGACGTGGTCGACCCGGCGACCGGCGTGCTGCTGACGCACGTGGCGAACCTGGGCGCGTCCGAGGCCGACGCGGCGGTGACGGCCGCGAATGCCGCCTGGCCAGCGTGGCGGGCGAAGACGGCCAAGGAGCGGTCCTCGATCCTGATGCGCTGGTACCACCTGCTGATCCAGCACGCGGACGATCTGGCGCGCATCCTGACGGCGGAGCAAGGCAAGCCGCTGGCCGAGGCGCGCGGCGAGATCGTCTACGGCGCGAGCTTCGTGGAGTGGTTCGCCGAGGAAGGCAAGCGCGTGCGCGGCGAGATCGTGCCCAGCACCGACGCGACCAAGCGCTACATGGTGATCAAGCAGCCGGTGGGCGTGTGCGCGGCCATCACGCCGTGGAACTTCCCGCTGGCGATGATCACGCGCAAGGTGGCGCCGGCGCTGGCGGCCGGCTGCCCGGTCGTGATCAAGCCGGCGGAGCAGACGCCGCTGACCGCGCTGGCCGCGGCGGAGCTGGCGCAGCGCGCCGGCATGCCGGCGGGCGTGCTGAACGTGATCACCGGCGACGGCGAACAGTCGATCGCCATCGGCAGGGTACTGTGCGAGAGCGACGTGGTGCGGCACCTGTCGTTCACCGGATCGACGGAGGTCGGCCGGATCCTGATGGCGCAATGCGCGCCGACGATCAAGAAGCTCTCGCTGGAGCTGGGCGGCAATGCGCCGTTCCTGGTCTTCGACGACGCGGACATCGACAGCGCCGTCGAGGGCGCCATCGCCAGCAAGTACCGCAACGCCGGGCAGACCTGCGTGTGCGCGAACCGGCTGTACGTGCAGGCCGGCGTGTACGACGCGTTCGTGGCCAGGCTGGCAGAGAAGGTCGGCGGCCTGAAGGTCGGCAACGGCTTCGAGCCCGGCGTGACGCAGGGCCCGCTGATCGAGGATGCGGCGATCGAGAAGGTCGAGCGCCACGTCGCCGACGCGGTGGAGAAGGGCGCGAAGGTGCTGGTCGGCGGCGCGCGGCTGCACGACCGCTTCTTCCAGCCGACGGTGCTGTCGGAGGCGACCGCCGACATGCTGTGCGCGCGCGAGGAGACCTTCGGCCCGGTGGCGCCGGTGTTCCGCTTCGGCACGGAGGCCGAGGGCGTCGCGCTGGCCAACGCCACGGAATTCGGCCTGGCGAGCTACTTCTACGCCCGCGACATCGGCCGGATCACGCGCGTGTCCGAGGGCCTGGAGTACGGCATGGTCGGGATCAACACCGGCCTGATCTCGACGGCGGAGGTGCCGTTCGGCGGCGTGAAGCAGTCCGGCCTGGGGCGCGAGGGCGGCCACCAGGGCATCGACGAATACGTCGAGACGAAGTACCTGTGCGTGGGCGACGTGAACAAGTGATCGCCGCGAGACGCCATCCGGCTGCGCCTGCGCAGTGCGGGCGGTTCGGAGGGCCTGGACGGGTCAGGCCGCGAGCGTCGCCATCTCGACGGCGAGGTAGTCGAGGAAGCAGGTGATGCGCGAGGCCAGCGCGGTGTTGCGATAGTAGACCGCATGTACCGGTTGCCGCGTGTCGACGGTGTGTGTCGCGAGGACCTGCACCAGCGTCCCGTCCGCGCGGTCCCGCGCGGTCATGAAGTCGGACAGCGCCACGACGCCTTGGTCGGCCAGGGCCAATTGCCGCAGTGTCTCGCCGGAGGACGCGCTCACCGCCGCCTCGATCGGATAGCCCTCGCCGCCGGACCAGCGAAGGGGCCAGGTGTTGAGGCTCTCGGGTGCGGTGAAGCCGAGCAGCGAATGATTCGCGAGTGCCTCGACCTTCGTCGGTCGCCCGTGCGCGGCGAGATAGGCGGGGCTCGCGAGCACCCGCAGGCGGAAGCTGCCAAGCGGCCGCGCATGCAGCGTCGAGTCGGCGAGCGTGCCGATGCGCAGCGCCACGTCGGTGCGCTGCTCGAGCAGATCGATGATCTGGTCGCTGCTGTTGAGTTCGAGCTCGATCTGCGGATAGCGTTCGCGGAAACCGCCGATCAACGGCACCAGCACGTGCAGCATGAACGGCGAAGCCGCGTTCACGCGCAGCCGTCCGGCGGGCTGGTCGCGGCGCAGCGCGAGTTGTTCCTCGGCGTCCTCCACCGCGGCGAGCACGCTGCGAGCCCGGGCGAGGAAGAACTGACCTTCCTCGGTGAGTTCGAGTCGCCGGGTGGAGCGTCGCATCAAGGTCGTGCCGAGCTTGTGTTCGAGCCGGCTCAGCGACCGGCTGACGGCGGAGACCGTCTGCCCCAGAGGCTCCGCCGCTGCGCTGATCGATCCTGCGTCGACGATGGCGGCGAGGACGGCGAGTTCATCGAGGGAGCTTTTCATGGCGCCTCTTGCCTTCATTGCGTTTGATGCAAGAATATTTTGGCCAATCGAGGCTTTTTCTGCAAACCGAGAGCGGGAACACTGGTGGCCATTCCTCCACCTTCCTCGCTTCGCAGGAGCCTCAACATGCCGATCGCCTTGTGGGCGCTGACCGTCAGCGCCTTTGCCATCGGGACCACGGAATTCGTCATCGTGGGCCTGATCCCGACCATGGCCGCCGACCTCGGCGTCAGCCTGCCGTCCGCGGGCCTGCTGGTCTCGCTGTACGCCCTGGGTGTCGCCATCGGCGCCCCCGTCCTCACCGCGCTCTCCGGCCGCTGGCCGCGCAAGCAGCTGCTGCTCGCGCTGATGCTGCTGTTCACCGCGGGCAACCTGCTCGCATGGCTTGCCCCCGGCTACGGCGCGCTCGTCCTGGCGCGCGTGCTCACCGGCCTGGCGCACGGCGTGTTCTTCTCGATCGGCTCGACGATCGCGACCAGCCTCGTCCCGCGTGAGAAGGCCGCCAGCGCCATCGCGACGATGTTCTCCGGACTCACGGTCGCGCTGGTCACCGGCGTGCCGCTGGGCACCTTCATCGGCCAGCATTTCGGCTGGCGCGCGACCTTCCTGGTCGTCGCCGCGCTCGGCCTGATCGCCTTCGTCGCCAGCCTGGCCTTCGTGCCGCGCAAGCTCGCCCAACCCGCGCCGGCCAGCCTGCTGCATCAGCTGGAGCCGCTGCGTCAGCCGCGTCTGCTGCTGGTCTACGCGATGACCGCCGTCGGGTACGGCGGCTCCTTCATCGCCTTCACCTATCTCGCGCCCATCCTCCAGCAGATCAGCGGCATCTCCGCCAACGGCGTCAGCCTCGTGCTGCTGGTGTACGGCATCTCGGTCGCGGTCGGCAACGTCTGGGGCGGCAAGCTCGCGGACAAGCGCGGCCCGATCGGCGCGCTCAAGCTGATCTTCCTCGGACTCGCCGCCGTGCTGTTCGTGCTGAGCGTCTCCGCCCAGTCGCCGATCGCCGCCGTGCTGACCGTGCTCGCCTGGGGCGCCTTCGCCTTCGGCAACGTGCCGGGCCTGCAGGTCTACGTCGTGCAGCAGGCGGAGGCGCATGCGCCCAAGGCCGTCGACGTCGCCTCGGGCCTGAACATCGCCGCGTTCAACCTGGGCATCGCCGGCGGCGCCTGGGGCGGCGGCCTGATCGTCGAACACCTGGGGCTGATCCACACGCCCTGGATCGGCGCCATCGTCGTGCTCGGCGCCTTCGCGCTCACCGTGCTGGCGGGACGCCTCGACCGACGCTTCCCCCTGCCGGCGCGCGCCGCCGGCGCCGCCCCGATCGCCGTGGGCCATTGATCGCGCACGACCTCGCACGACCACGACCAAGATCTGGACCGAGCAACTGGCCGGAGACCGGGTGATCCCGAGCCTGCGTGAGAGCCTCGCGAAGCTGCGCATGGACGCGGTCGACCTGACGCTGATCCACTGGCCGTCGCCCGGCAACGCGGTGCCGTTGAAGGAGACGCTCGATGCGTTGATGGAGGCGAAGCGCCTGGGCCTGACGCGGGCGATCGGCCTGTCCAACTTCACCGTCGCGCAAATGCGCGAAGCGATCGAGCTCGTGGGTGCCGGCGAGCTCGCGACCAACCAGGTGGAGATCCACCCGTTCCTGCAGAACCGCCGCGTCGTGGCCTTCGCGAAGTCGCAAGATCTTCACTTGACCGCCTACATGCCGCTGGCCTACGGCAAGGTCATGACCGAGCCGGTGCTGATCGACATCGCGACACGCCACGGCACGACGCCGGCGCAGGTCGCCCTGGCGTGGCTGCTGCAGCAAGGTCTCGCGGTGATCCCGTCGTCGACCCAGCCGTCGAACCAGGCGGCCAACCTGACGGCCACGACGCTTCGCCTCAGCGACGAGGACATGACGCGCATCGCCACGCTCGATCGTGGCGAACGGCTGGCGGATCCGGACTTCGCACCGGCCTGGGACTGAGTAGCCTCATTTCTGGAACGGTCATTCAAGAATCGCTACAGTCCGCCGCATGGCAAGACCGAAGCAGTTCGATCCCGATGAAGCGCTGGACGCCGCGGTGGCGGTGTTCCGCGAGCACGGCTACGCGGCCAGTTCCGCGGAGATGCTGACCGCCTCGATGGGAATCGGCAAGCAGAGCCTGTACAGCACCTACGGCGGCAAATGGCCGCTGTACTGTGCGGCGCTGCAGCGTTATGCCGAGCAGGAGACGAGCCGCCACATCGAGACGCTCAAGGGCGGCAGGACCGCGCTGGAGGGTCTCGAGCGGCTGCTCAAGCGGGTCGTGAACGAGGCGCACCTGCCGTGCCTGGGCGTGGGATCGGTGCAGGAGTTCGGCATGGACAGCGAGGGCAGTGCGACGCTCGTCGAGATCCGCGAAGCGGGCGGTCGGGCGATGCAGGCGGCGCTGCTCGAACGGATCCGGGATGCCCAGTCCAGAGGCGAGATGTCTGTCGAGGTCGAGGCGAAACACGCCGTGGCGTTTGTCTTCTCCCAGATCGCCAGCCTGCGCCTGGCGGCGCGCGGCGGCGCTTCGGACACCGAATTGCGCGCGTTGGCGCGGCTGTCGCTGCAGGCTCTGAGGTAAGCCTGTTTTTTTTGACCAATTATGGAACGAACGTTCCAGAAAAGAAGGATGAAGTCATGAACCCGGATCAACAAGGACATCGTCGTGTGGCGCTGGTCTTCGGCGGCTCGCGCGGCATCGGCGCGGGCATCGTGGAGCGGCTGGCGAAGGAGGGGTTCGACGTGGCCTTGACCTATGTCTCGCGCCCTGACGCGGCGCAGGCGACGCTGGGCGCGGTCGAGGCCGCCGGCCGTCGCGGTCTCGCGATCCAGGCCGACAGCGCCGATCCCGTCGCGATTCGCGCGGCGGTGGCGGAAGCGGTCGAGCGGCTGGGACCGCTGGACGCGGTCGTCGTCAACGCGGGCGTGCTTCGCCACGGGACCATCGACGTCCTGTCGATCGAGGACCTCGACCTCCTGCTGAACGTGAACGTGCGAGGGGTCTACCTCGCGATCCAGGCCGGCGTGGCGAGCCTGCGTGACGGCGGTCGCGTCATCACGATCGGCAGCAACACGGCGATCCGCACCGGCATGGCGGGCAACAGCGTCTACGCGATGACGAAGGCGGCGGTGGCGGCCATGGTCCAGAACCTGGCGCTGGACCTCGCGCCGCGCCGCATCACCATCAACAACGTGCAGCCGAGGCCGATCGCCACCGACATGACCGCGCCGTTCGCCGAGCATCTCCAGGACAAGCTGAAGCTGGGCCGCATGGGCCAGCCCCACGAGATCGGCGCGCTGGTCGCCTACCTGGCCGGACCCGAGTCGGGCTACATGACCGGCGCGAGCCTGACGATCGACGGCGGATGGGTGCTGTAAGCGGATGTTCTTCGGCGTGAAAAAGATCACGCTTCGCGGTCGGCCAGACATGAAGGCGTTCACCCGGAGCGCATACAACCCGGGTGCCTGCGCTTTCCGACCTTGCCCATGTTCCGTCTCCGTTTTCGATCCAAGCCGACTGCGGTCGTTGAAGCGTCCGCCGCTGGCGCTGCCGAAGCTGCCGCCGTGGTCGACGCGGAGAGCGCTGCCGAAGCGGCTGCCGCGCTGGCTGCGGAAGACGCCGACGGCGATGACGGCGATGAGCGCCGCACGACACCGCGCCGCGACGTGCCGCTCGGACCGGCGGTGCGCGTCGAGTTCATGCTGCTGGGCCGTGCGCGCAGCTTGAACGTGGATGACGTGTCGTTGGGCGGCCTCGGCCTGCGTGGTTCGGTGGAAGAAGGGCGCGGGCTGTTCCTCGGCCAGAAGGTGCCTCAGGCGCGGGTGATGGTGGGTGATCAGCTCGTGCTGGTGGCCGACCTGGAGGTGCGCATCCGGCGCAGTTTCCGGTCGTTCCTCGCCGGCGAGCAGGTCCACATCGGCTGCCGTTTCCTGGGCCTGAACCCGCTGGCCGAGGCGGAACTCCAGCGTCTGCTCGCCCAGTTGATCGATCAACGCGGCCGCTGAGCGGCCCCTCTGGACCCGGCGAAGGCTGGGTCATAATCTGCCTTCTCCGCGGGCGTCGTATAACGGCTATTACCTTGGCTTCCCAAGCCAATGACGAGGGTTCGACTCCCTTCGCCCGCTCCAGGTGTCCAGACGTCGACCGTTGATCGCGACGGTCCCGCTCCTTGAGCGGCGCCCTTGGTGTCCTCTGCGTCGTTCGGCCAAGGGACAAGGTGACCTTTGGCCGTTGTCGTGATCGTCCGGTCACGAAGAATCCGTACTTCCTTGCAACGTCACCAGGAGTGCGTCGATGTCGAGTCCCGCCCAACAGATCGCGCAACACAAGGCAGCCGAGTGCAAGCTGCAGGTCATGGCGCATCGACAGGCCTTTGCCCGCGAAGGTCTCGCCGCGGGCCAATGCGCGGCGGATGGCTGGGACATGTGCACCGAGCTGCTCGATGGCGAATTCGATCTGGACACGGCCGTGGGCCAGGATCTGCTGCGCCGGCTGATCGCTCAGCAGCCCAGTGTTCTCCATACTTTGCGGGCGTGGGAGCCCAGCGTTTCGGCTGCCCGCATTCCGATGCGGACCGCCGCGCCGCGTCCCGGACCGGGACCGCGTCCGGAAGATGACCTGCCCCCGTGGTTGAGGAACTATCTGTTCGGCCAATGGGGCGGGGCCGGCGTGGGCTCCGAGATCCGCTCCGCGGGTGTCGGTCCCGGGAACATTGCCGGAAACGGCCTTGCCGCGGCGCAGACCGCCGCGATGATGGGCATGCAAGGACAGACCGCCGCTGGGCTGCATGCCGCCGCTCAGAAGATCGCGTCCGGAGCCGCCCGCAGCGTGCGCATCAACGAGTTCATGGATCTGTACAACGCCAACCAGGGCAAGGGAGCACCTCGCCTGCGGCTGCGGATCCGCAATCTGCCGGTGACCGTGGCGGCACCGATCGCCGGCGCGCAATGGCGAACGAATGCCAAGGGCTCTACCCATTCCACGCGCTGGGCGTCGCCGACGTCCGGTCAGGTGCGAGGAGCGGGCGCGGTCGCTGCGGAAAGCCGCTGGGCGCGCAACATGGGCTGGTCGACCGGCAAGCTTGGGACGGGCCTGATCACCTTCGCGCCGACGGCGGCGCTCGACGCCTGGAGCAGCATCGAGTTCGACATGGACGCCGCAGGCAATCGACGCATGCGTTCCTTTGATACCAACAAGTTCCTGATCACGTCGGCACGCAATCAGAGCGGCAACGCATTGGGTCTGGCGGCCAGCATCGCAGCAGTTCCCGCGGCAGTGGCGATCGCGGCAGGGGTGGGCTTGACGGTGGCCGGTGCGCCGCTGGTGCTGATCGGCCTGGTGGCCGGCCTTGCCGTCCAGGTCATCTGGAACTCGGCCGGAGGCGCGGACTTCGCGGAGAAGCAGGTGCGCGCTGCGCTTGGAGGGCCTCAGTGAGGCCGCCTGACAATCTGGACTCCCTGAAGGGCACGCCCATCGCCATGTTCGGCGCGGGGGGGCTGGTCATTCCCGCGATGTGGGCGTTTCTGCTGGCGCCGGGTGTCGTCCTGACGATGGCGCCGATCACGGGCCTCCTGTTCTTGCTGGCGGGTCTCCACATGACCTACCGCAGCCGGTTTTCACCGGGGGAGGCGCTGTGGAGTTTCCTTCTGGCATTGATCTTCTTCGGCAGCCTGCTGGTGGCGTCCACGACGTCGCTGGCGTGGCGGATGGCGCGGCCCGATCTGCAAGGCCTCGCGGTCGGCCTGGCCGCATTCATCGGAGGCGGCGCATTGCTGCTGGGCTTCCTCGCAGAGCGGCGACGCCTGCTGCCCAAGGAGAATGGCGTGCCAGTGGCACTGCTGCCCACGGTGGATCTGCAGAGGCATCAATTGCATCCGTCGCCCGCCTCCGGCACTCAGCCCACGATGGGCCGTATCGCGTTCCTCTCCGCGCTCGCATTGAACGTGCCGTTGCTGCTTCAGATGAACGGACTGCGAGGCGATGACATCGTGTGGCTGGCCATGCCCGTGCTCGGCGCCACCGTCACCTATGTCCTGGCGACAGGGTTTGGTCCGTCCCTGGCCCGCATCCTTGCGCTCCGGGTCCTGGAGCGCCGTGACGGTCGGCGGTTCACAACGAGTCGGTTCGAGGAATTGACGCAGATGCGCCGTCATCTCTGGCTGGCGAGATGGCTGTGTCGCGAAGAGGATCTGGCTGCGCCCTCCGTGGCCGATAGCGGCCGGAACGACCGGCGGTCGCGGCGCCGTTGAGCGGATCCGCGCGGGCGCTTTCTATCTCCCTCGTGGGGGCTGGACGCCATGATCCGTGTTGCAATGCTGAACGTTTCCTGAACGCGCACTGAGCGTTCCCTTTCAGCAGTCCGACATGTCCGCCGCTTCTCCGATCGCTTCTCCCCAGCTCTCCGACGACCCGACGCCCGTGGCGCACATCGGCTGGGCGCTGCTCGCGCTGGCCATCGGCGGCTTTGCCATCGGCACGACCGAGTTCGCGGCGATGAGTCTGGTCCCGTTCTTCGCGCCGGACCTCGGCATCGACGCCCCGACCGCCGGGCACGTGATCAGCGCCTACGCGCTGGGCGTCGTGGTCGGTGCCCCCCTGCTCGCGGTGCTCGGCGCCAAGGTGCCGCGGCGCACGCTGCTGATCGCGTTGATGCTGGCCTTCGCCGTCGGCAACGGCCTCAGCGCGCTCGCGCCCAGCTATCACGCGATGCTGCTGTTCCGCTTCCTCAGCGGCCTGCCGCACGGCGCGTACTTCGGCGTCGGCGCGCTGGTGGCCGCCTCGCTGGTCGCGCCGGCGCGGCGCGCGCAGGCGGTGAGCTCCATGATGCTCGGCCTCACCGTCGCGACCATCATCGGCGTGCCGCTGGCGAACTCGCTGGGGCAGTGGGCCGGCTGGCGTTGGGGCTTCGGCGTGGTGACGCTGCTGGCGCTGCTGACCGCCGCGCTGGTCGCGATGCATGCGCCGCGCGACCGTGTCCAGCCGGGCGCCAGCGCGATGCGCGAACTCGGCGCGCTCGGTCGCCGCCAGGTCTGGCTGACGCTGGGCATCGCGACGATCGGCTTCGGCGGGATGTTCGCCGTCTACACCTACCTCGGCTCGACGCTCCTGGAAGTCACCCGCACCGGCCCCGGTCTGCTGCCGGTCGTGCTGAGCGTGTTCGGCATGGGCATGACGGCGGGGACGCTGGTCTCCGCCTGGGCCGCCGACCGCGCGCTGATGCCCACCATCGGCGGGCTGCTGGTGTGGAGCGCCGCCTCGCTGGCGCTGTATCCCTTCGCCGCCGGCAGCCTGTGGACGCTGTTGCCGGTGGTCTTCCTGATCGGCTGCGGCGGCGGGCTGGGCACCGTGCTGCAGTCCCGGCTGATGGACGTCGCGGGCGAGGCGCAGACCCTGGCCGCGGCGCTGAACCACTCCGCCTTCAACGCGGCGAACGCGCTCGGCCCCTGGCTGGGCGGCCTGGCGATCGCCGCCGGCCACGGATGGACCTCCACCGGCTGGGTGGGCGTCGCCCTGGCGTTCGGGGGCTTGATCTTCTGGGTGGTCTCGCTGGCGCTCGATCGCCGATAATCGCCGGCTTCCCTTGCTGGAGTTCCGCACATGGCCGACTGGCTGCCGCCCACGCGTTACTGGGTGCTGGCGATCTTCATCGCCTCCGCGCTGTACGCCCACTTCCGCGGCCGCGTCCGCTTCAAGCTGGCCCGCGCGCTGACCGACTTCACCGTGTTGATCTCACCGATCAACGCGATCATGTACCTGTTCTCGCGCGCGCCGGCGACGCCCTATCTGAAGACCTCGGCCTTCCCCGAGCTGAGCCTGCTGCGCGACAACTGGCAGGTGATCCGCGAGGAGGCCCTGAAGCTCAACGACGAGGGCTACATCAAGGCCGCGTCGGGCTACAACGACATCGGCTTCAACTCGTTCTTCCGCACCGGCTGGAAGCGCTTCTACCTGAAGTGGTACGACCGCGACATGGCGTCCGCGAACGCGCTGTGCCCGAAGACCGTCGAGCTGCTCAAGCAGATCCCGGGCGTGAAGGCGGCGATGTTCGCGTCGCTGCCGCCGGGCGCGAAGCTGGTGCGCCACCGCGATCCGTACGCGGGCTCGCTGCGCTATCACCTCGGCCTGACGACGCCCAACGATCCGGGTTGCTACATCGACGTCGACGGCGAGAAGTACCACTGGAAGGATGGCGAGGACGTGATGTTCGACGAGACCTTCATCCACTATGCCGAGAACACGACCACGCATCAGCGCGTGATCCTGTTCTGCGACGTGGAGCGTCCCGTGCACTTCGCGCCGATCCGCTGGCTGAACCGCGCGTTCGGCAAGCTGGTGATGACCTCCGCCGCCACGCAGAACCTGGAGAGCGAGCCCATCGGCGGCCTCAACAAGTTCTTCTATCACGCCTACAAGGTGCGCCTGTTCTTCAAGGCGTTCAAGGCGAAGTCGCGCACCGGCTACTACGTCGTCAAGTGGGCGCTGATCCTGGGCATCCTGGCGGCGATCTTCATCTGAGCGCCTGCCGACATCGGCCGTCGATGGCCTTTCAACCGGCCAGCGCCTGCGACAGGCGCTGCGCCTGCGGTCCGAACGCGTAAGCGTCCATTCCCAAGGCGCCGAAAGTGACGCCGTCGTGGATGCGGACAGGTGCGTCGTCGCGACCGCCGGCGCCCGCGGCGACGTACCAGGGCAGCAGATGCTCGTCCGTCGGATGCATCAGGGCGGCGGCCGGCGCCTGCGTCCGGTAGGCTGCCAGGGCATCCCAATCCCGGGCCGCGGAACGGTCCGCGAACCAGGTCCGGAAGGCTGCGGATTCGGCCATCTCCGGCACGTCTTCCGACGACGCGCGCATCAGCAGACGCAGGTTGTGCGTGATGCTCCCGGTGCCCAGGATGAGCACGCCTTCGCGCGACAGCGCCTGGAGTTTCCCGCCGAGTGCGATCAGTTGCGCCGGTGAGGCCTGCGCCGTCAGCGTGAGCGGGATCACCGGCACGTCGGCGTCGGGGTAGAGGAATCGCAGCGAAGTCCAGATGCCATGGTCCAGGCCGCTGTGGTCGAAGACCGGGAGGGCGAGCATCTCGCCGATTTGTGCGGTCAGCGCGCGATCGCCGGGAGCGTCGTAACGCACCTGGTACAGCGCCGGCGGGAATCCGCCGAAGTCGTACACCGCCTCGTGGCGATCGGCACCGAGCAGGACCGCCTCGCGCGCGGTCGTGTGCGCGGAGATCGCCAGCACCGCCTTCGGACGCCCCCAGACGGCGTCCAGCGTCCGGCCCAGCCGTTGCATGAAGGCACCGGCCTCGCCCGGCTCCAGCGCGATCATCGGCGAGCCATGGGAGACGAAGAGGGGAGGGAAAGGGGTGTTCATGAAGTCCATTGAACTCCCGTGAGCGCGCCGCATCGTCAAAACCGCTTGCACGGACTGTTCAAGCCGATTGCATGGCCGCACCCCTGTGCCAGCGCGCGGGCATGCGGTTCGCTACAGTCCGCGCATGAGCGCGCATCCGTCTTCCCCGTCCGCCACCCCCGCCGGGGCGCCCGCGGCCCGACCGGCCTCCGGTTCCCCCACGGGTCGGCGACCGCCGTCGCTGTGGCGCCAGACGGGGCTGCAGACCTGGCGCGACTTCCGGGCGGGCGAACTCCACCTGTTGATCCTGGCCCTGATGCTGGCCGTCGCGGCCGTGTGCGCGGTCGCGTTCCTGTCGGATCGGCTGGACCAGGGCCTGCGACGGGATGCCGCGCAACTGCTCGGCGGCGACGCGGTCGTCGCCAGCGATCAACCGACGCCAGCGCCGGTCCGCGCGCTCGCTGAACGCCTGAACCTGCGCAGCGTCGAGACGCTGAACTTCCCCAGCATGGCCCGCGCCCATGAGGACCAGGGCGGCGGCAGCCGGCTGGTGGCGGTGAAGTCGGTCAGCCCGCGTTATCCGCTGCGCGGGGCGCTGTCGTTGAAGGACGGACGTCAGGTCGGCGCGCCGGCCGCCGGCACCGTGTGGGTCGACACCGGCGTGCTCAGCGCGCTCGGCCTGAAGATCGGCGATCCGCTGCTGCTGGGCGACGCCACGCTGAAGATCGCCGGCGAGATCTCCAACGAGCCCGACCGCGGCGCCGGTTTCATGAACTTCGCGCCGCGCGTGATGCTGGCGCAGGCCGACATCGCCGCGACCGCGCTGATCCAGCCGGCGAGCCGCATCACCTACCGTTTCGCGGTGATCGGCGAAGCGGCCTCGGTGCAGCAGTTCAACACGCAGACGCGCCAGCAGCAGAAGGACGGCAACTGGCGCGGCGTGCGCCTGGAGTCGCTGGAGACCGGCCGCCCCGAGATGCGCCAGACGCTGGACCGCGCGACCAAGTTCCTGAACCTCGTCGCGCTGCTGGCCGCGTTGCTGGCGGCGATCGCGGTCGCACTCGCGGCGCGCGAGTTCGCCAACCGCCACCTCGACGACTGCGCGATGCTGCGCGTGCTCGGCCAGCCGCAGCGCCGCCTCACCTGGGTGTTCACGCTGGAGTTCGCCACCGTCGGGCTGATCGGCAGCGCGATCGGCGTGCTGCTCGGTTTCCTGCTGCATTACGGCTTCATCGCGATGCTCGCGGGACTGATCGAGGTCAACCTGCCGGCGCCCGGCATCTGGCCCGTGCTGCTGGGCCTGGGCATGGGCATGAGCCTGCTGCTGGGCTTCGGCCTGCCGCCGGTGCTGCAGCTGGCCGCGGTCCCGCCGCTGCGCGTGATCCGGCGCGAGCTGGGTCGGCCGAAGGCGGGCTCGATCGTCGTGCTGGTCGCCGGCGTGCTGGCGTTTTCCGCTGTCCTGACCGCGCTGTCGGCGGACTGGAAGCTGGGGTTGTTCGCCACCGGCGGATTTGCGGTCGCGCTCGGCGTTTTCGCGCTGCTGGCCTACGGCGCCGTGCTGGCGCTGCGACGGCTCGTGCCGCAGGCCGGCGCGCCGCGCTGGCTGCTGCTGGCGACGCGGCAGGTCGCCGCGCGTCCGGCCTTCGCGGTGCTGCAGGTGGGGTCCTTGTCGCTGGGGCTGCTCGCACTCGCGCTGCTGGTGCTGATGCGCACCGACCTGATCGAGAGCTGGCGCGCCGCCACCCCGGTGAACGCGCCGGACCGCTTCGTCATCAACATCCAGCCGGAGCAGGGCCCGGGCTTCCGCGGCGACCTCGACCAGGCGGGCGTCAAGGACTACGACTGGTATCCGATGATCCGCGGCCGGCTGGTCGCCATCAACGGCGAGGCCATCAAGGCCAGCCGCTTCACGGAGGAGCGCGCGCAACGGCTGGTGGAGCGCGAGTTCAACCTCAGTCACAGCGCGGATCTGCCGTCGCACAACCTGATCTCCGGCGGCCGGTGGACGGCGGAGGACAAGGAAGGGGTCAGCGTCGAGCAGGGCCTCGCGGAGCAGCTCGGACTGAAGCTCGGCGACACGATGCGTTTCGACATCGCGGGCGTGCTGGTCGATTCGAAGATCACCTCGCTGCGCAAGGTCGACTGGGGGTCGATGCGGGTCAACTTCTTCGTGCTGTACCCGCGGGCGCAGATGCCGGAACTGCCGGTGAGCTACATCTCCGCGTACCGCTCGCCGCAAGGGCAGGGCGAGGCGGCGGCGCTCGACCGCAAGCTGGTCAACGAGTTCCCCAACCTGACGCTGATCGACGTCTCCGCCGAGCTGAAGCAGGTGCAGCAGGTGCTGGAGCAGGTGATCATGGCCGTGCAGCTGCTGTTCGCGGTGGCGCTGGCGCTGGGCGTGGTCGTGCTGCTGGTGGCGGCGGTGGGGTCACGTGATGCGCGCACGCGGGAGTTCGCGCTGATGCGCGCTTTCGGCGCGTCGAGCGCGCTGCTGGCGGCGGTGCAGCGCGCTGAGCTGCTCGGACTGGGCGCGCTGGCCGGCTTCCTCGCGGGCTTGGCGGCTCAGGCGCTGGGCTGGGCGCTGACGCACTACGCCTTCGAATTCGAATGGCAGTTCAAGCCCTGGGTGCTGATCGGCACGACCCTCGGCGGCGCGGTGCTGGCGCAGCTGGCCGGCTGGTGGGCGCTGCGCGGCGTGCTGCAGCGCCCGGTCGTGCAGACGCTGCGCGAGGCGGATACCAACTGATGGAAGTTGAGGTCTGGCTGACAGCCGAGCCCGATCAGCAAAAGCCCCTCTCCCGCACTGCGGGAGAGGGTGCCATCCATCAGCGCTGTGCGGCGGCGCGTTCGGCCGATTCCATCGTGTTGACCAGCAGCATCGTGATGGTCATCGGTCCGACACCGCCCGGCACCGGCGTGATCCAGCCGGCGACTTCCTTGACGCTGTCGAAGTCGACGTCGCCGCAGAGCTTGCCCTCCTCGGTGCGGTTCATGCCGACGTCCAGCACCACCGCGCCGGGCTTGACCATGTCGGCGGTCAGCACGTTGCGCTTGCCCACGGCGGCCACGACGATGTCGGCCTGACGTGTGAAGTGCGCCAGGTCCGGCGTCGCGCTGTGGCACACGGTCACCGTCGCGTTGGCCTGCAGCAGCAGCATCGCCATCGGCTTGCCGACGATGTTGCTGCGGCCGATCACGACGGCGTGCTTGCCCTTCGTCTCATAGCCGATGAACTCCAGCATCTTCATGCAGCCGTAGGGCGTGCAGGGCTTGAAGCCGTCCTGGCCGACCATCAGCGCGCCGGCGCTCGCGACGTGGAAGCCGTCGACGTCCTTCTCCGGCGCGATCGCCTCGATGACCTTGTGCGCATCGATCCCCTTGGGCAGCGGCAGCTGCACCAGGATGCCGTGGATGGCGGGATCGTTGTTCAGCGCGTCCACACGCGCCAGCAGCTCCGCCTCGGTCATCGTGTCGGCGTACTTCTCCAGCACCGAGTGCAGCCCCGCGTCCTCGCAGGCCTTGACCTTGTTGCGCACGTAGACCTGGCTCGCGGGGTTGTCGCCGACCAGCACCACGGCCAGTCCGGGCTTCACGCCCTGGGCGGTCAGCGCGGCGGCGCGCGTCGCCACTTCGGCGCGCAGTTGCTTGGACAGGGCGTTGCCGTCGATCAGTTGTGCGGTCATGTCGGTACTCCGGATTCAGTGATTCAAAAACGCGGAAAGCAGAAAAGCGGAAGGGCAGAGGATCACTCTGCCCGGAATGCGAAGAGGCCGCTTTTCAGCGGCCTCTGGAAGTCATTGGCGGATCAGCCGGCCTTGGCCGGCGTGTTCGCGCCGAGCGCGATCTTCAGCAGGTCGGCGACGGTGTTGGCGTTCAGCTTTTCCATGATGTTGGCGCGATGCGCTTCCACCGTCTTGATGCTGATGCCCAGGTCGTCGGCGATCTGCTTGTTCAGGCGGCCGGCGACGATGCGTTCGAGCACCTGCGCCTCGCGCGTCGTCAGGCGCGACAGCAGCGCGTCGCGGCTGGCCGCTTCCTGCTGCGTCGCGAAAGCGCCGCGGGCCTGGTCCAGCATGCGCTCGACCAGCGACAGCAGTTCCTCTTCCTTGAACGGCTTCTCGATGAAGTCGACCGCGCCTTTCTTCATCGTCTGCACCGCCATCGGCACGTCGCCGTGGCCGGTGATGAACACGATGGGCAGCGGGCTCTTGCGTTCGATCAGCTTGTCCTGGAGTTCCAGGCCGCTCATGCCTTCCATGCGGATGTCGGCGATGAGGCAGGCGACTTCGCGCGGGTCGTAGCGGCTCAGGAAGCTCTCGGCGGAGTCGTAGCACTTGACCCGGTAGTCCTTGCCTTCCAGCAACCATTGCAAGGAATCTCGCACGGCCTCGTCATCGTCGACGACGTAGACATTGCCCTTCTTCGGAATCAAGCTCATGGTGTGGCTGCAGTGTTGTGAGTGGTGCTCGTCCCGACCTCACCGCCCTTGTCGAGCGGGGTCGGAGGCGACTCCGGACGCGGGATGTCGACGGGGATCGTGAACGCGAACCGGCACCCGACGATGGAAGGTCCATTGTAGAGGTTCTCGGCACGGATCCGACCCTGGTGGGACTCGATGATGGACCGGCATAACCCTAGTCCGATCCCCAATCCATCGGCCTTCGTCGAGAAGAAGGCCTCGTACATGCGCTCGATGACCTCGACCGGCAGACCCGGTCCCATGTCGGTCACCGAGAACTCGATGTTGGCGCCGAGCTCGGCGGTGTGCTTGGGCACCACGCGCAGCTCGATGTGCCGGCGCGAGGGCGGCAGCGCCGCGTTGTCGATCGCCTCGGCGGCGTTCTTGAGCAGGTTGAGCAGCACCTGCTCGATCAGGATCGGGTCGACGCGCATCACCGGCAGGCGCTGCGCGACATAGGTGTGGATCTGCACGTTGCGCCGGCGCAGTTCGATGCCGGCGAGCTCGACCGAGTCCTCCACGATCGAGGCCGCGAACGCGGGCTGGCGCTGCGGCTCGCTCTTCTTCACGAAGGCGCGGATGCGATGGATGATCTGCCCGGCGCGCTGCGCCTGCTTGGCGGTCTTCTCCAGCGCGACGATCAGGTCGTCCTTCTGGATGTTGTCGCCGCGCACCCGCGAGACCATGCCGTTGCAGTAGTTGGTGATCGCGGTCAGCGGCTGGTTGAGCTCGTGCGCGACGCTCGACGCCATCTCGCCCATCGTGATCAGCCGGCTGGTGACCTGCGCCTTCTCGGTCTGCTGCTGCTGTTGCGCCTCCGCGTGGCGGCGCGCGGTGATGTCGGTGGCGATCAGCATCTGCGCCAGCCGGCCGTCGGTCCATTGCAGGTAGCGGGCGCGGACGTCGAACCACATGTCGAGCTGCGCGATGAAGACCTCGCGCGAATCGCCGCCGACCTCGGTCAGGTGCTGCGCGGGCAGGCCGCCGTAGCCGTCGACGTCCTCCTCATCGCCATGCTCGCCGGGGTCGCCATGACCGTCGCGTGCGCCCGCGCCGCTGCCGCCGATCTCGTAGCTCGCGTCCTGCGTGCTCGTCGCGCCGGCCAGGCTGGTCGGCTGCGAGCCGGCCAGCATCGCGTGCCCCTTCGGATCCGCGCCGAACCACAGCCGGTAGCTGCGGTTGGCGAAGAGCAGTTCGCCCTGCTGCACCGACAGCACCGACACCGCCGCGTCCAGGCCTTCCAGCACGGTGGTGAAGCGCTCATGCGACGCCGACAGCTGGTCGCGCACCCGCTTGGCCTCGGTGATGTTGGTCATCGAGGTCATCCAGCCGTTCTGCTTGCCCTTGGGGTCGATCAGCGGCGAGACGTACATGCGGGCGTCGAAGATGCTGCCGTCCTTGCGCATCACCTTCACCTCCGAGCCGCCGGCCGGGCTACGGCCCTGCATCTCCTGCTGCAGCAGGCGCAGGTTCTCCTCGTAGCGGTCGGGCGGCCAGTAGGGGAAGGGCGGCTTGCGGCCGATCAGCTCGGACTCGGCGAACCCCGTCATCGCGCAGAAGGCCGGGTTGACGTAGCTGATGCGGGTCTCCAGGTCCATCGCCCGCATGCCGGTGAGCATGGAGTTCTCCATGGCGCGCCGGAAGTTGGTCTCGGCGGCGAGCGCGTTCTGCACCTGTGCGCGCCGGCGCATGTGCTTCCAGGTGCCCAGCAGCATCCAGACGGTCAGCACCGACAGCGCCATCACCATCCAGAACAGCGTGTTGGAGATCAGGCCGATGGAGGTGCGGTAGCCCTGGCCGCGCAGCACGAGGCCGGGCGCGGGCGCCATCGGCACCTCGTGATAGATCGGCGCGCGCGTGATGCGCTTGCCCGGCATCGGCGTCACCGTGCTGGCGACGACCTGCTCGCGCGGGTCCAGCACTGCGACCGCGTGTCGCGACGTCACTTCGTTCGGGACCGAGTAGCGCAGCAGGCCCTCGACCGCGTACTCGGCGATCAGCACGCCGGCGAAACCGGCGCGGTCGCTCAGCGGCAGCTGCAGCTGGAACACGGTCGAGTTGTTGGCGTCGGCGAAGGAGGCCGAATAGGTCCGCGTGCGCCGGTCGCGCGCGCCCTGGAAGGCGCGCTCGGGTTCGCTGTTGGCGTGGCCGTTGGGCATGGACGGATCGCTGCCCTCCAGCGTCATCAGCGACTCGGCCTGTTCGCCGATCGCCGCGACGCTGACGCGTTTCTCGCGGCGCGCGTTCAGCCAGGTGATGTGGGTGATCTCCGGCCGGTTGCGGGCGATCGCCATCGCGCGCTGCGTGAATTCGAGGTTGTCGATCGAGCGGTTGGCCAGGTCGCGCTGCAGCGGGATCAGCAGGTCCTCGTTCTCGATCAGGCGCGAGCGGATCTGCTGCTGCGCCATCTCGGTGTCGCGCTTGACGGCCTCGGCCTCGCGTTCGATTTCCTCGTTGCGCAGGTACCAGAAGGCCGAAACGATCGCCGCCAGGAACAGCACCACCGACAGCAGCGGCCCCAGCGTCGCGAAGCGGTCCTGACGGGACGGAGACTGCCGGCGCCACCACGCCGACACCAGGCGTTTGACGGGATTCAGGGCACGGCGCGCAAAGCCTTGGACATCGAGGCGGGACAACATGGGCGCGATTATCCCGGCCCGCTCAAGCCCTCCCGGCCCGGGCGGCCCCGGGGCATTCCCGATCCGGGCATTCCCGGATCGCATCGTGAAAGACATCGGTCACGAAACGAGGCCTCCAGAGCCTATTGCTTTTCATTATGTGGAAACGCATCGCGCTATTTGGAAAATGAAAGGCTTGTGCGACACTCCGCCGCCATAGCCCTTCCGGAGGGGCAGTCGCGTGCGCACGCATGACGGTTTTCACGAGTTCGGGCACAGTGGCCCGTTCCGCAGAGAGCCCCGCGCGCGGCGATTGCCCCGCAGGAAGGCCGTGATTGAACACAGGAGACAAAGACATGTCCGCGCAGCCCCAGTCGTTCCTCGGCGCAGCAGCCAATGACACCGACGCCCTCGAAACCAAGGAATGGCTGGACGCGTTGTCCGCCGTCATCGGTGAAGAAGGCGGCGATCGCGCCCACTTCCTGCTCGAGACCCTGATCGACCACGCGCGTCAGGCCGGCATCGACGTGCCCTTCTCGGCCACCACGGCCTACGTCAACACCATCCCGGCCGACAAGGAAGAGCGCTTCCCCGGCAACATCGAGATGGAAGAGCGCCTGCGCGCCTTCATGCGCTGGAACGCGATGGCGATGGTGGTGCGCGCCAACCGCCTGCATCCGGAAGACGGCGGCGACCTGGGCGGCCACATCTCCAGCTTCGCCTCGCTGGCGACCATGCTGGGTTGCGGCTTCAACCACTTCTGGCACGGCGACGACACGGGCGAGGGCGGCGCGCACGGCGGCGACCTGCTCTACATCCAGGGCCACAGCGCGCCCGGCATCTACGCCCGCGCCTTCCTGGAAGGCCGCATCACCGAGGATCAGCTGAACAACTTCCGCCAGGAGGTCGAAGGCAAGGGTCTGTCGAGCTACCCGCATCCGAAGCTGATGCCCGAGTTCTGGCAGTTCCCGACGGTGTCCATGGGCCTGGGCCCGCTGATGGCCATCTACCAGGCGCGTTTCCTGAAGTACCTGCACGCCCGCGGCATCGCCGACACCGCCAAGCGCAAGGTCTGGGTCTTCCTGGGCGACGGCGAGATGGACGAGCCGGAAAGCCTGGGCGCGATCGGCCTGGCCGCGCGCGAGAAGCTGGACAACCTGATCTTCGTCGTCAACTGCAACCTGCAGCGCCTGGACGGACCGGTGCGCGGCAACGGCAAGATCATCCAGGAACTCGAAGGCGAGTTCCGCGGGTCCGGCTGGAACGTCATCAAGCTGATCTGGGGCTCCTACTGGGATCCGCTGCTGGCCCGCGACAAGCAGGAGCTGCTGCGCAAGGTCATGATGGAGACGCTGGACGGCGACTACCAGGCCTACAAGGCCAACGACGGCGCGTTCGTGCGCAAGCATTTCTTCGGCAAGCATCCCGAGCTGCTGAAGATGGTGGAGAACATGTCCGACGAGGACATCTGGCGCCTGAACCGCGGCGGCCACGACCCGCAGAAGGTGTACGCGGCGTATCACAAGGCGGTGAACACCGTCGGCCAGCCGACCGTCATGCTGATCAAGACGGTCAAGGGTTACGGCATGGGCAAGATCGGTGAAGGCAAGAACACCGCGCACCAGACCAAGAAGCTGCAGGACGAGGACATCAAGGCCTTCCGCGACCGCTTCAACATCCCCATCCCGGACAGCGAGCTGTCCAAGATCCCGTTCTACAAGCCGGCCGACGACACGCCCGAGATGCAGTACCTGCACGAGCGCCGCAAGACGCTGGGGGGTTACCTGCCCAAGCGCCGTCCGCAGGCCGAGGAAGCGCTGAAGGTGCCCGACCTGGCGACCTTCCAGGCCGTGCTGGACCCGACCGCCGAAGGTCGCGAGATCTCCACGACGCAGGCCTACGTCCGCTTCCTGACGACGCTGCTGCGCGACAAGGAACTGGGTCCGCGCACCGTGCCCATCCTGGTCGACGAGGCGCGCACCTTCGGCATGGAAGGCCTGTTCCGCCAGATCGGCATCTACAACCCCGCGGGTCAGAACTACACGCCGGTCGACAAGGACCAGGTCATGTACTACCGCGAGGACAAGGCCGGCCAGATCCTGCAGGAAGGCATCAACGAAGCGGGCGGCATGGCCAGCTGGATCGCCGCGGCGACGTCGTACTCGACGAACAACCGCGTGATGATCCCGTTCTACGTCTACTACTCGATGTTCGGCTTCCAGCGCATCGGCGACCTGGCCTGGGCCGCGGGCGACATGCAGGCGCGCGGCTTCCTGCTGGGCGGCACCTCGGGACGCACGACGCTGAACGGCGAGGGCCTGCAGCACGAGGACGGCCACAGCCACATCCTGGCCGGCACCATCCCCAACTGCATCAGCTACGACCCGACCTTCGCGCATGAAGTCGCCGTCATCCTGCACTCCGGCCTGAAGCGCATGGTCGAGAACCAGGAGAACGTCTATTTCTACCTGACGCTGCTCAACGAGAACTACCCGATGCCGGGTCTGAAGGCCGGCACCGAGGAGCAGATCCTCAAGGGCATGTACCTGCTGGAAGAGGCCGTGCAGCCGCAAGGCGCGCAGCCGCTGACGGTGAACCTGCTGGGCTCGGGCACCATCCTGCGTGAAAGCCAGGCCGCCAAGAAGCTGCTGGAATCGGACTGGGGCGTCGGCGCCAACGTCTGGTCCTGCCCCAGCTTCAACGAGCTGGCCCGCGACGGCCAGAACGCCGAGCGCTGGAACCTGCTGCACCCGACCGAACTGGCCTGCGTGCCTTACGTGACCCAGCAGCTGAGCAAGGTGCAGGGCCCGGTGATCGCGTCGACCGACTACATGAAGAACTATGCGGAACAGATCCGCGCCTTCATCCCGGCCGGCCGTTCGTACAAGGTGCTGGGCACCGACGGCTTCGGCCGCAGCGACTTCCGTTCCAAGCTGCGCGAGCACTTCGAGATCAACCGCCACTACATCGTCGTCGCCGCGCTGAAGAGCCTGGCCGACGAAGGCAAGATCCCGCAGGCCAAGGTGGCTGAAGCCCTGAAGAAGTACGGCATCAACGTCGACAAGATCAACCCCCTGTACGCCTAAGTAGCGGACCCGGAGACAACACAAATGGCATTGGTGGAAGTCAAGGTTCCCGACATCGGGGACTTCAAGGACGTCGCGATCATCGAGCTGCTGGTCAAGCCCGGCGACACGGTGAAAGTGGAGCAGAGCCTGCTGACGGTCGAGTCCGACAAGGCCTCGATGGAGATCCCGTCCTCCGTGGCGGGCGTCGTCAAGGAAGTGAAGGTCAAGCTCGGCGACACGATCAACCAGGGTGACCTGATCGTCGTGCTCGAAAGCGATGCCGCCGGCGCTCCGGCACCGGCCGCCGCAGCGCCCGCACCGACGGCTGCCGCGCCCGCGCCGCAGGCCGCACCCGCAGCGGCTCCGACCGCCGCGCCGGCTGCTCCGGCCGCAGCGGCAGGTGCCGTCGACATCGTCGTGCCCGACATCGGCGACTTCGACGAAGTCGCGGTGATCGAGGTGCTGGTCAAGGTCGGCGACACGGTCAAGCAGGAGCAAAGCCTGATCACCGTCGAGAGCGACAAGGCCTCGATGGAGATCCCGTCGTCGCACGCCGGCGTGATCAAGGAACTGCTGGTCAAGCTGGGCGACAAGGTCGCCAAGGGCTCGAAGATCGCCGTGATCGAGGCCGCGGGCGGCGCTGCCGCGCCGGCACCGGCCGCTGCCGCGCCGGCTCCGGCGCAAGCAGCCGCAGCGCCCGCTCCGGCCGCTGCGAGCGCACCGGCCGCCGCGCCGGCGGACCGTCAGCTCCCGACCGCCGCGCTGCCGCCGCACGAGCCGACCAAGCCCTCCGGCAAGCTGCCGCACGCGTCGCCGAGCATCCGCAAGATCGCCCGCGAACTGGGCGTGCCGCTCGACGAGGTGAAGGGCTCCGGCGCCAAGGGCCGCATCACCGAATCCGACGTGCAGGGCTTCGTCAAGGCCGTCATGGCCGGCACGACGCAGACCGTCGCGCAGAAGGCCGCGGCGCCCGCCGGCGGCGCTGCCGGCGGTGGCGCCTTCCCCGGCCTGCTGCCCTGGCCCAAGGTCGACTTCGAGAAGTTTGGCCCGGTCGAGCGCAAGGACCTGTCGCGGATCAAGAAGATCAGCGGCGCCAACCTGCATCGCAACTGGGTCACGATCCCGCACGTCACCAACCACGACGACGCGGACATTACCGAGCTGGAAGCCTTCCGCGTCCAGCTGAACAAGGAGAACGAGAAGTCCGGCATCAAGGTGACGATGCTGGCCTTCATGATCAAGGCGACGGTGGCCGCGCTGAAGAAGTTCCCCGAGTTCAACGCGTCCCTCGACGGCGACACGCTGGTCCTGAAGAACTACTTCCACATCGGCTTTGCCGCGGACACGCCGAACGGCCTGGTCGTGCCGGTGATCCGCGACTGCGACAAGAAGGGCATCTTCCAGATCAGCCAGGAGATGTCGGAGCTGGCCAAGAAGGCCCGCGACGGCAAGCTCGGCCCGGCCGACATGACCGGCGGCTGCTTCTCGATCTCGTCGCTGGGCGGCATCGGCGGCACCTACTTCACACCGATCATCAACGCGCCGGAAGTCGCGATCATGGGCGTGTGCAAGTCCTCGACGCAGCCCGTCTGGGACGGCAAGCAGTTCCAGCCGCGCCTGATCCTGCCGCTGTCGCTGAGCTGGGACCACCGCGTCATCGACGGCGCGTCCGCGGCCCGCTTCAACGTCTACTTCGCGTCCCTGCTGGCGGACTTCCGCCGCATCGTCCTTTGATCGGAAACACCGGACATGGCACAAGTTGAAGTCAAGGTTCCCGACATCGGGGACTTCAAGGACGTCGCGATCATCGAAGTCCTGGTCAAGGTCGGCGACACGATCAAGGCCGAGCAGAGCCTGGTGACCGTCGAGTCCGACAAGGCCTCGATGGAGATCCCGTCCTCCGCCGCCGGCGTGGTCAAGGAACTCAAGGTCAAGCTCGGCGACAAGCTCAACCAGGGCGACCTGCTCGTCGTGCTGGACAGCGACGCGGCCGCCGCACCGGCGCCTGCCGCCGCCGCGCCGGCTCCGGCTCCGGCTCCGGCCGCCGCGGCACCTGCACCCGCTCCGGCTGCTCCGGCGCCCGCGCCCGCTGCGGCTCCCGCCGCTGCCGCGCCGCAGGACTCGGCCTACACCCCCCCGGTCGACGGCGAGTACGACGTGATCGTGCTCGGCAGCGGCCCCGGCGGCTACTCGGCCGCGTTCCGCGCGGCGGACCTGGGCCTGAAGGTCGCGATCGTCGAACGCTACGCCACGCTGGGCGGCGTCTGCCTGAACGTCGGCTGCATCCCGTCCAAGGCGCTGCTGCACGTCGCGGCGGTGATGGACGAGGTCAAGCACTTCGCCGACCTGGGCGTCGAATTCGCCGAACCCAAGGTCGAGCTGCCCAAGCTGGCCGCGCACAAGTCCAAGGTCGTCGGCAAGCTCACGGGCGGCCTCACGATGATGGCCAAGATGCGCAAGGTCACCGTCGTGCGCGGCTACGGCACGCTGCTGGACGCCAACCAGCTGTCGGTCGAGGAGACCAGCGGCGAGGCCCAGGAGCGCACCGGCAAGACCCAGACGCTGAAGTTCCGCAGGATCATCATCGCCGCGGGCTCGCAGGCGGTGCGGCTGCCCTTCATGCCGAACGATCCGCGCGTGATCGACTCGACCGGCGCGCTGGAACTGACGACGCAGCCCAAGCGCATGCTGATCGTCGGCGGCGGCATCATCGGCCTGGAGATGGGCACGGTCTACTCGACGCTGGGCGCGCGCCTGGACGTCGTGGAAATGCTGCCCACGCTGATGACCGGCGCGGACCGCGACCTGGTCAAGGTCTGGCAGAAGATGAACGCGCCGCGCTTCGACCACATCATGTTGAACACGAAGACGGTCGCCGCCGAAGCGACGCCCGAAGGCATCAAGGTGACCTTCGAAGGCGAGGGCGCCCCGAAGGAGCCGCAGGTCTACGACCTGGTGCTGCAGGCGGTGGGCCGTTCGCCCAACGGCAAGAAGATCGGCGCGGACAAGGCCGGCGTGATCGTCGGTGATCGCGGCTTCATCCCGGTCGACGTGCAGATGCGCACCAACGTGTCCAACATCTTCGCCATCGGCGACATCGTCGGCCAGCCCATGCTGGCGCACAAGGCGGTGCATGAGGGCCACGTCGCGGCGGAAGTCATCGCCGGCGAACTGCTCGGCGACGAATCGCTGGCCAGATCGCGCTTCGATGCGCGTGTGATTCCGAGCGTCGCCTACACCGATCCGGAAGTGGCCTGGGTCGGCGTCACCGAGGACGACGCCAAGGCCCGCGGACTGAAGATCAAGAAGGGGCTGTTCCCGTGGACGGCGTCCGGGCGGGCGATCGCCAACGGCCGCGACGAGGGCTTCACCAAGCTGATTTTCGACGAGGAAACGCACCGCATCATCGGCGGCGGCATCGTCGGCACGCATGCCGGCGACATGATCGGCGAGATCGCCCTGGCCATCGAGATGGGCGCGGACGCCGTCGACATCGGCAAGACGATCCACCCGCATCCGACGCTGGGCGAATCGATCGGGATGGCCGCGGAAGTCGCGCACGGCTCGTGCACCGACCTGCCGCCGCCGCGCAAGTAAGCGCGGCCCGCGCCATCCAAGGGACTCGCGACCGGATGCTGGTTCTCGACGCTGCCGCCACCTCGCGCGCGTTGCCGTGGTCTCCTCTCATGGAGGAGATCGCGCTGGTCTGCCGCGAGCACCGCGACGGCCGGCTCACCTGTCCGCCGCGGCAGGTGCTGCCGCTGCGCCAGGACGGCGTGCTGCTGGTGATGCCCTGCCTGAGCGACACGCTGTCGATCACCAAGCTTGTCAGCGTGCATCCGCTCAACGCGGCGCTCGGCCTGCCGACGATCGCGGGGGAGGTCGTTGTGCTGGACAGCCGCACCGGTCAGCGTCTGGCGGTGCTGGACGGCCCTGCGCTGACTGCACGCCGCACAGCGGCCGTCAGCATGCTGGCGCTGCAGCACCTGGTCCGCAAGGCGCCGCGCCGCGCGCTGGTGGTGGGTGGCGGCGTGCAGGCAAGGGCGCACGTGGAAGCACTCCAGGCGCTGCACCCGCAGGCGACCATCCACGTGCAGGGACATCAGACCGTGCCAGGTTTTGTCGAGGAGCTCGGCGTCGAGCCGTTGCCGGCGGAATCCCAGACGCGTCACGACTGGGATGTCATCGTGTGCGCGACGACCAGTCGCGTGCCCGTGCTGCGTCCTGGTGTCGGCGAAGGCGCGGTGGTGATCGGTGTCGGCGCGTTCCGCGACGACATGGTGGAACTTCCGCAGGAGCTGGTCCGCGGCGCGCAGATCTGGGTGGACGACCCGGTCGGTGCGCAGGCCGAGGCGGGTGACCTGATGGCGGCGGGTCGTTTCGAGCCGCAGGATGCGATCGACGATCTCGTGCTGGGTCAGCGCCCTGTCGACGATGGTCGCACGCGGCTCTTCAAGAGTGTCGGTTGTGCGCGTTGGGATCTGGCTGCTGCCCGTGTGGCTGTCCGCGCCGCCTGACCCCGCAAGCCGATCTCAGGCCTCGTCCAGCAGCGGCCGCAACGCGTCGTCCCACTGTTCGAGCTCGTCTTCGGACAGGTGCAGCCAGGCCAGCGCGGCTTCGCGATTGGCGGCCCAATCCACGTCCTCATCCAATCCCTCGTGCTGGCGCATCAGGTGCTCGGCGATCAAGCCGGCGGCGATCAGCGAGCGGATTTCCGGCTCGATGCTCTCGTCCTTCAGCGCTTCGAAGTCGTGATGCAGCCGGATGGCTGTCATCAGTTCCGGGGCCAGGTGCCAGACCTTGATCACCAGCGCGCCGACGACGGCGTGGTCGGTGCGGTGGTTGGCGTTCTCCGTTGCGATGAACGGGCGGTCGATGCGGGCGCCGGCTTCCACCATGGTGGCGCCATAGCCGCGCACGCTCTGCAGCAGCACGGGCATGCCGACGTGGCAGAACAGCCCATAGCTTTGCGCCAGGTCGACGCGCATGCCGGGCAACTGGCCGGCGATGAAGCCCATCGCGACCGCGCGTTTGGTCGAACGTTGCCAGAAGCGCAGCAGGTGCGGGCTGTTGACCGGGATTGCGTGACGGACCAGGAAGGCCTGCATCAGCGCGACACTCTCGTCCAGGCCCAGGCGGTACATGGCCTGGCCGACGGTCGTACAGGGCACATGGCCTGCCACAAGATGCAACGGACTGTTGGCCACGCGCAGCAGCGTCGCGGACATCGCCACGTCGGCGGCGGCGACGCGGCCGACCTCGTTGAGATCGGGTTGAGGCAACGCCATCGCCGCGCGCAGGCGCTGCAGCAGCTCGGGGCAGGGCGGAATCTGGATCTGGCGCAACGGGCCGTGGGCGCGGGCCTGATCGAGTTCCTGACGGATGGCTTGGGTCTTCATGTGAGCGACGGATTATCCCGGCGCTCTCCGACCTGGGTCTTGAAGGGGGTGCGGCAAATTGCCGCTTGTCCGCAGGCGTGTGTCGAGGCGCGCCTGGTCTATCGCTCTTCGCCCGAGGCGGGGCGCCGGGGCAGCTACATTGCAGCGCATGTCACGTTTCGTCACTCGCACAGCGTCGCGCGCTGGCCGGACAATCCGGCCGGCGCAACGGGCATTGGCGGTGATGGCGTGCGTGGCGGGCCTGTGGTCCGCGCTGGCCTGGGGTTGGGACCGCGACAAGCTGACCGAGTCCGCGGCGAAGTTGTCGCCGAAGACGCAGGCGTCGGTACGGTCCATGATCCAGATGGCCGACCGCGCCGCGGCGATGCCCGAGGAGCGCGACCGGCTCGCGACGGTCAACAGTTTCTTCAACCAGCGGGTGGCGTTCAAGGACGACATCGACGTGTGGGGCCAGATCGACTACTGGGCCACGCCGCTGGAGCTGCTGGACAAGGGGGCGGGCGACTGCGAGGACTACGCCATCGCGAAGTACATGAGTCTGCTGAGCGCCGGCGTGCCGCAGGCCAAGTTGCGGATGGTGTACGTGAGGGCGCAGTTCCAGGGCCGGCCCCAGGCGCACATGGTCCTGGCCTACTATGCGCAGCCGGAGGCGGAGCCCTTGATTCTGGACAATATCAACCCGGAGATCCGCCCCGCGTCGCTGAGGCCCGACCTGACCCCCGTGTTCAGCTTCAACGGCGAGGGCTTGTGGAGCGGCGTCGGAGGGACGACGGCGGGCAATCCGCTGGTGCGGCTGTCGCTGTGGCGCGACCTGCTGGCGAAGGCGAAGGCGGAGGGCTTCTGATGGGCGACGGAGAATTCACGACATGTCCCTGATAAGACAAATCTGGTGGCTGGTCCTGGGCGCGGTGCTGGCGTCGGCGTTGGGAGGCGTCGCGGTGAGCACCTGGTCGTTGCGGGAGTTGTTGCAGACACAGGCGCAACTGAAGAACGCCGACAACGCCAACGCGCTGGCGCTGGCGCTGTCGCAGCAGAAGGGCGATGCGGAGCTGATGTCGCTGCTGATCTCGGCGCAATTCGACGCGGGCGCCTATGAGAGCGTGCGCTGGCGCGACGGCAGCGGCAAGCCGGTGTTCGAACGGCATCTGGAGACGCCGCAGACCTCGCACGCGCCGCGCTGGTTCGTGGCGCTGCTCCGGCTGGACGTGGCGCCGGGTGTGGCCAAAGTGTCGGACGGCTGGAAGGCCGCTGGCGAGATCGAGCTGCGCGGCCAGACCGGCTACGTGCACGAGGCGCTGTGGCGCGCGACGGTCAGCACGGCCCTGTGGCTGCTGGCCGTGGGCCTGGCGACGGGCGTGGCCGCAGCGGCGGTGCTGGCGCGGTTGCGCCGGCCGTTGGACACGGCGGTGCGGCAGGCCGAGGGCGTTTCGCAAGGTCGCTTCGAGACCGTGCTGGAGCCGCGCGTGCCGGAGATGCGCAAGCTGACGAGCGCGATGAACACGATGGTGCTGCGCACGCGGCAGATGTTCGAGGCCCAGGCCGAGCAGCTGCGCACGCTGCATCACCAGCTGCTGTGCGACGAGCTCACGGGACTGTCGCACCGGCGGCAGTTCGTGGCGGAACTGAATTCGGCGCTGGAGCGCGACGACGGTCCGTTGCGCGCGGGGCTGGTGCTGCTTCGTCTGCGGGATCTGCAGGGCCTGAACCAGCGCCTCGGGCACGGCGCGACGGACCAGGCCCTGATGGCGATCGCGCAGGCGCTTCGCGTGTATCCGGAGCAGGTGCGGGGCTGCCTCGCGGGGCGGCTCAACGGCTCGGACTTCGCGTTGTGGCTGCCGGCGCCGAACGTGGTCGGTGACACGGCGCAGGCGCTGGCCGACGCCTTGCGGGCCGGCTTGCAGAACCTGGGGCCGGGCGTCGGCGTCGCGCTGGGCGCGGTCGAGCTGATGCGCGACCAGCCGATGAGCGCGTGGTTCGCTGCGGCCGACGCAGCGCTGGCCAAGGCCGAGCAGGGCGAAGGCGTCGTTCTGGAGCTGCGCGAGGCGCCGCCGTCGGACGAGGTGGCGCAGGGCGAGCGCGCGTGGCGCGCGCTGATCTCCGATGCGTTGGCGCATCAACGCAGCCGGCTGCTGGAGTTCCCGCTGATCGGGCGCGAGCGTCAGGTCTTGCACCTGGAGTGCCCGCTGCAGCTGAAGCTGAACCCCGTCGGCGAATTCGAGCCGGCCGCGCGCTGGCTGCCATTGGCGTTGCGCCATCGACTGAGTGCCGAGGCTGACTTGCAAGCCCTGGCGCTGGCGCTGCAGGCGACGCAACGGGACTCGCGGATGCGTTGCGTCAACGTGGCGCCGGCGTCGCTCAACGACGGCAGCTTCGTCGCCCGCGCCCGCGAACTGGTGCAGGCGGCGCCGGCCGCCGCGCGGCGGCAGATCGGTTTGGAAGTGGCGGAGCCGGCGGCAGCGCAGCACTTCGAGGCGCTGCAGGAACTCGGTCGTCAACTGCGTCCCTTCGGCGTGCAGCTCGGCCTCGAACACGCGGGCGCCGGACTCGCTCAAATCGATCGTCTTTTCCAGGCCGGACTGGACTACGTGAAGCTCGACAGCTCGGTGGTCAGCGGCGTGTCGGCGGATGTGGGTCGCGCGGCCTTCGTGCGCAGCCTGGTGGTCATGCTGCGCAGCCTCTCTCTGAAGGTCTATGCGGAAGGCGTCACCGATGCGCTCGACGCACAGGCGCTGTGGGACTGCGAACTCGACGGCATCACCGGCCCGTGGGCCTCGGCACAGGAAATCAAGCCCTGACTCATCGACATTCGCGACGGTCGCGTGCTGACCGAGTCGCAGATGGATGAGCTCTTCGACGAGTGGATTGAAGACGCTCGTCAGCGCACCCTGCGGTAACTAGTCGATATCCGCCGTATGCAGCGGATACCCGTTGCCGCTGCGGCGGTCGTCGAAGAAGCGCTGCAGCGCTTCGCGGATCGTGTGGAAGGCGATTTCGTCCCACGGCACTTCGTGTTCGAGGAACAGCCTGGCTTCGAGGGTTTCCGGACCCGGGTCGAATTCCGGGCTCAGCAGCTTCGCGCGGTAGAAGGTGTGGACCTGCCCCACGCGGACCACGTTCATCACGCAGTACAGGTTCTGCAGCTCGATCTGCGCGCCGGCCTCCTCGACCGTCTCGCGCGCCGCGCCTTCGGCCAGCGTCTCACCCAGCTCCATGAAGCCCGCCGGCAGCGTCCACTTGCCGAGCCGCGGTTCGATCGCGCGCTTGCACAGCAGCACCTGATCGCCCCACACCGGCAAGGTGCCGACGACATTCAGCGGATTCTCGTAATGGATCGCGCCACACGCCGTGCAGGTCGCGCGCTCCCGGTTGTCATCGGCCGGGATGCGGTAGTCGATCTGGCCGCCGCAGGTAGGGCAATGCTGGAAGCGCCGCGCTTGGAACATGGCCGCAGTGTACCGGCCTCCATCGCGGACCCCGTGGCATCATCGTCGGCCATGGAGCTCTACAACTACTTCCGTTCGTCCGCCTCCTACCGCGTCCGCATCGCGATGGCGCTCAAGGGCCTGGACTTCGATTACAAGCCGGTCCACCTCGCGAAGAACGAGCAGTTCAACGAATCCTACGCCGCCGTCTCCGCGTCGCGTCTGGTCCCGTTGCTCAAGGACGGCGACGCGCTCGTCACGCAGTCGATGGCGATCATCGAGTACCTCGACGAGACGCATCCCGAGCCGCCCCTGCTGCCCGGCGACGCGTTGAGCCGCGCCTACATCCGCGCGCTGTCGCAGGACATCGCCTGCGAGATCCATCCGCTGAACAACCTGCGCGTGCTGCGCTACCTGGTGAAGGACCTGGGCGTCGGCGACGACAACAAGACCCGCTGGATCCACCACTGGGTCGAGAGCGGGCTGGCGGTCGTCGAGCAGCGCTTGAAGGCAGAAGGACGTTCGGGCCGCTTCTGCGTCGGCGACACGCCGACGATGGCCGATTGCGTGCTCGTGCCGCAGATCTTCAACGCACAGCGCTTCGACAGCCGGCTCGATCACGTGCCGACGGTCACGAGGATCTTCGAGCAGTGCATGGCGCTCGACGCCTTCAGCAAGACGCAGCCGAGCGCCTGTCCCGATGCGGAATGAGGACTGGCTGAGGCCGGCATGGGCTGCGTCGCATGTTGACGCCTTCATGACCACGCGTGCCGGCGGCGTCAGCGGCGGCCCGCAGGCGCCGGACGATCAACGCGGATTGGCGAGCCTCAACCTCGGGCGCTCCGTCGGTGACGACCCCGCCCATGTGGTCGAGAACCGCCGGCGCGTCGCCGCCGCGATCGGCGGTCATCCCGTCTTCCTGAAGCAGGTGCATGGGACGACCGTATTGCGCCTGCGCGCCGAGCACGCGCTGCCCGATGCCGATCCCGAGCCGGCGGACGCGGCGATCAGCACCGATCCAGCGCTCGCCTGCGCGGTCATGGTCGCGGACTGCCTGCCGGTGCTGTTCGCCGGACCGGGCGTGGTCGGCGCAGCGCACGCGGGCTGGCGGGGACTCGCGGGCGGCGTGCTCGAGAACACCGTCGCCGCGATGTGCGACGCGGCGCGCTGCGAGCCTCACGACATCAGCGCGTGGATGGGCGCCTGCATCGGACCGGATCAGTTCGAAGTCGGCGCCGACGTGCTTGCAGCCTTCGGTGCCGAGCCGCTGCATCAGGATCAACCGATGTTCCGTTTCCAACGGAACGAACCAGGCGAGGCGCGCTGGCGCGCCGATCTCTACGGCCTCGCCCGGCGCCGGCTGGCAGCGCTCGGCATCGCGGCCGTCAGCGGCGGCGGCTGGTGCACGCTCAGCGAGCCGTCACGGTTCTTTTCGTTCCGACACGAGCGCGTCGACGGACGGCGCAGCGGGCGCATGGCCGCCGTCATCCGGTTGCGCTGACGCCTCCGCCCGCCGGCGCGCGGCGCGCCGCCCGGGCGTGCCCATCAGGTACATGACGATCGATAGCGGTACCACGCCGTAGAGCACGAAGGTGATGAGCGCGCCCAGCACCGTGCCCTGCGTGCTGAAGGCCTCGACGATCGCCATCATCAGCACCACATACATCCACGCGATGGCCACCAGATACATCAACGATTTCCTCGGGTCTTCGCGACAGCAGCGTCACGCGGGGGTAAGCTGATCGAGCTACAAAGCGCCTGAGCATATGCGAAGCCTCCCCGTCGATCCGCATCTTCCGCGTGACCGGCTGTGGCAAGCTTCTTGCACAGGTCGGCAAGAGGAGACACATGAGCGCGAACAACGCCGCCGCCGGATTCCCCGGCACATCGGTCCACGGTTTCGAACACTGGGCTCAGCAGGCCCAGCAGGCGGCCAGCAGCCTGTCGCACGGCTTCGGCGACGCCTTCAAGCATTTGCAGGCGATGCAGATCCCGCCCGACGCGTGGTCGCGGCTGCAGTCCGAGTACATCAGCCAGGCCAGCGCGCTGTGGAACGCCGCGCTCGGTGAGTCCCAGGTCGCGACGTCTTCCACTGCGCCCGCCGCCACCGCGGCCGCTCCGGCCACTGCGATGACCACGCCGCTGAAGGACCGCCGCTTCGCCGATGCGTCCTGGAACGAGAACCGCCTCGCCCACTTCACCGCGCAGCTCTACCTGCTCAACGCGAAGACGCTGCAGCGGATGGCCGATCAGGTCCAGGCCGACGACAAGACCCGCGCCCGTGTCCGCTTCGCGGTGCAGCAGTTCGTCGACGCGTCCTCGCCGAGCAACTTCCTCGCGCTGAATCCCGAAGCGCAGCAGCGCGCGCTGAACACGCAGGGAGAAAGCCTGGCGCGCGGCCTGCAGCTGCTGATGGCCGACGTCCGGCGCGGTCACGTGTCCCAGACCGACGAGTCGGCCTTCGAGGTCGGGCGCAATGTCGCGACCACCGAGGGCCACGTCGTCTTCGAGAACGCGTTCTTCCAGCTGCTCGAATACAAGCCGCTCACCGCGAAGGTGCATGCGCGGCCGCTGCTGATGGTGCCGCCCTGCATCAACAAGTACTACATCCTCGACCTGCAGCCGGAGAACTCGCTGATCCGCTATGCGGTGGCGCAGGGCCATCGCACCTTCGTGGTGAGCTGGCGCAACCCCGACGCCGACTGCGTGCACTGGACCTGGGACGACTACATCGGTCAGGCCGCGATCAAGGCCATCGAGGTCACGCGCGAGATCGCCGGCACCGACACGATCAACACGCTGGGCTTCTGCGTCGGCGGCACCATCCTGGCGACCGCGCTGGCCGTGCTGGCCGCGCGCGGCGAGCAGCCCGCCGAAAGCGTCACCCTGCTGACCACGCTGATCGACTTCAGCAGCAACGGCATCCTGGACCTGTTCATCGACGAGCCCGCCGTGCAGCTGCGCGAGATGACGCTGGGCGACCAGGCCGTGAGCGGCCCGGGCCTGCTCAAGGGGCAGGAACTCGCGACGACCTTCAGCTTCCTGCGTCCCAACGACCTCGTCTGGAACTACGTCGTCGGCAACTACCTGAAGGGCGATGCGCCGCCGGCCTTCGACCTGCTGTACTGGAACGGCGACGCGACCAACCTGCCGGGGCCGATGTACTGCTGGTACCTGCGCCACACCTACCTGCAGAACGAGCTGCGCATCCCGGGCCAGTTGACCGTCTGCGGCGAGCGGATCGACCTCGGCGCCATCCAGGCGCCGGTGTACATCTACGGCTCGCGCGAGGACCACATCGTCCCGTGGGACGCCGCCTACCGGAGCACGCAGGTGTTCAAGGGCAGGAAGCGTTTCGTGCTCGGCGCGTCCGGGCACATCGCCGGCGTCATCAATCCGCCCGAGAAGAAGAAGCGCAGCCATTGGATTGGAAAGGGCGCGGCGCTGCCGGCCGACAACCAGCAATGGCTGCAGTCCGCCACCGAGCATCCCGGCAGCTGGTGGACCGACTGGTCGCAGTGGCTGGCCGGCCACGCGGGTCCGCAGAAGGCGGCACCGCGCAAGCCGGGCGGTCGCGGCCACGAGGCCATCGAGCCGGCGCCAGGCCGCTATGTGAAGCAGCGCGCGTGAAACCCATTCCCGCGCCATGAGAACCCAACCGGTTCAGAGTCGATCCCGCAACGTTGATCCCGCATTCACCCGCTGACGTCCGTCGTTCAGCAGTTTCGAAAGAGGAGCGAGTCATGAGTTCACCGCAAGACATCGTCATCGTCGCCGCGGCGCGCACGCCGATCGGCAAGTTTGGAGGGACGCTGTCCAAGACCCCCGCCAGCGAGCTGGGCGCGATCGTCATCCAGGAGCTGCTGCGCAGAAGCGGCCTGCAGCCCGACCAGATCAACGAGGTCATCCTCGGCCAGGTGCTGACCGCCGGCGTCGGCCAGAACCCGGCACGCCAGGCCGTCATCAAGGCGGGCCTGCCGGTGACCGTGCCGGCCATGACGATCAACAAGGTCTGCGGCTCCGGCCTGAAGGCCGTGATGCTGGCCGCGCAGGCGATCCGCGATGGCGATTCGGACATCATCATCGCCGGCGGCCAGGAGAGCATGAGTCTGGCCCCGCACGTGCTGCCGGGCTCGCGCGAAGGCCAGCGCATGGGCGACTGGAAGCTGGTCGACACCATGATCACCGACGGCCTGTGGGACGTGTACAACCAGTACCACATGGGCATCACCGCCGAGAACGTGGCCAAGGAGTACCACGTCAGCCGCGCGCAGCAGGATGAACTGGCGCTCGCCAGCCAGCAGAAGGCCGCGGCGGCGCAGGACGCGGGCCGCTTCACCGCCGAGATCGTGCCGGTGACGATCCCGCAGAAGAAGGGCGATCCGGTCGTGTTCGCGGCCGACGAGTTCATCAACCGCAAGTCCAACGCCGAGGCGCTGGCCGGCCTGAAACCCGCCTTCGACAAGGCCGGGTCGGTGACCGCCGGCAATGCCTCGGGCCTGAACGACGGGGCCGCGGGCCTCGTGTTGATGACCGACGCCAAGGCCAAGGCGCTGGGACTCACGCCGCTGGCGCGCCTCGCGTCCTATGCGAGCGCCGGCGTCGACCCGAAGACCATGGGCATGGGGCCGGTACCCGCGTCGCGCAAGGCGCTGCAGCGCGCCGGCTGGCAGCCCAAGGACCTGGACCTGCTGGAGATCAACGAGGCCTTCGCCGCGCAGGCCTGCGCGGTGCATCAGGAGATGGGCTGGGACGTCAGCAAGGTCAACGTCAATGGCGGCGCGATCGCGCTGGGCCATCCGATCGGCGCCTCGGGCGCCCGCATCCTGGTCACGCTGCTGCACGAGATGATCAAGCGCGATGCGAAGAAGGGCATCGCCAGCCTGTGCATCGGCGGCGGCATGGGCGTCGCCCTGTGCGTCGAACGCTGACGCCGCCAGTGACGGCCTGTCATCTCTCCGATCAACTTCGCGTCTTTCCCGTTTCGACATTCCAGACACCCCGGCCGCGGACGCGGCGCTCCGGGGTGTCATACAGGAGGCAAGCATGAGTCAGAAAGTTGCATACGTCACCGGCGGGATGGGCGGCATCGGTACCGCCATCTGCCAGCGCCTCCACCAGGACGGCTTCAAGGTCATCGCCGGCTGCGGCCCCACCCGCGATCGCGGCAAGTGGCTGGGCGAGCAGGCGGAGCAGGGCTACACCTTCTTCTGCTCCGCCGGCAACGTGGCCGACTGGGATTCGACCGTCGCCGCGTTCGAAGCCACGATCGCCGAGCACGGCACCATCGACGTGCTGGTCAACAACGCGGGTGTCACCAAGGACCGCATGTTCCTGAAGATGACCCGCGACGAGTGGGACACCGTGATCGACACCAACCTCAACAGCATGTTCAACGTCACCAAGCAGGTGGTGCCGGGCATGGTGGACAAGGGCTGGGGCCGCATCATCAACATCTCGTCGGTCAACGGCGAGAAGGGCCAGGCGGGGCAGACCAACTACTCGGCGGCCAAGGCCGGCATGCACGGCTTCACGATGGCGCTGGCGCAGGAACTGGCGTCCAAGGGCATCACGGTGAACACCGTCAGCCCGGGCTACATCGGCACCGACATGGTCAAGGCGGTGCGCCCGGACGTGCTCGAGAAGATCGTGGCCGGCATCCCGGTGAAGCGCCTCGGCGAGCCCGAGGAGATCGCGTCCATCGTCGGCTGGCTCGCGGGCGAAACCTCCGGCTTCACCACCGGCGCGGACTTCAGCTGCAACGGCGGGCTGCACATGGGTTGACGGCCGCGGGCCCGTTCCCATGAAAAAGGGCTGCCTCGGCAGCCCTTCGTCGTTGAGGCGTCTTCCTCAGTCCTTCTTCATCAACACCAGCAGCTGCGACAGGTTCTGCGCTGCGGCCTGGAGCTTCGGCAGCCCCTGCTCCAGCAGCATCTGCGGCGGCGTGCGCGACGCATGGGTGCTGACGTTCATCGCGGCCACGACGCGACCGTCACGTCCGGTGATGGGCACGGCCACGCTCAGCACGCCGTCCTCCAGCTCCTGGTCCACCAGGCACCAGTGCTGGCGCCGCGCCTGCTCGATCGCGGCGCGCAACTCCTCGGGGGAGCGCACGGTGTTGCTCGCGCGCCGCGCCAGCTGCACCTGCGCCAGGCGGGTCTCGCGGTCCTCGACCGGCAACGAGGCGAGCAGCACCCGGCCCGTCGCCGTCGCCCACGCCGGCAGCCGGCTGCCGATGCCCATCGGGTCGGACAGGATCTTGCGCAGCGGCGCGCGCAGCACGAAGACCACGTCGTCGCCGTCGAGCACCGCGATGGAGACGGACTCCCGCAGGTCGTTGGCCAGCTGGATGGCCACCGGCTCCGCGAAGCGCCACAGCGGCTGCGAGGACAGGTAGGCGAAGCCGAGATCGAGGATCTTCGGCGTCAGTTCGAACAGCCGCCCCTCCGATCTCACGTAGCCCAGCGTCTGCAACGTCAGCAGGATGCGACGCGCGCCGGCGCGCGTCAGCCCGCAGCGTTTGGCGACTTCCGTGAGCGTCTGCCGGGCGTGGTGGGTGTCGAAGGTCCGGATCACCGACAGGCCGCGCGCGAAGGATTGCACGTAGCTGTCGCCGGGCTTCAGGGGGGCGTTGATTGCGCTTTCGTCTGGAGACATGGGCGTCATGACCGCAGTAGAGGATGGCCGCGAAACGTTAATATCGCGCCCGTTTCCAAGTGAAAAGACAGAAGGTGAAGACCATGGCCATGGATGTTGTCGACTACGAGATCAAGGGTGCCGAAATGCAGTTCGTCGAGGTCGAACTCGACCCCGGCGAAGCCGCCATCGGCGAAGCCGGCAGCATGATGTTCATGGATGCCGGGATCGGCATGGACACGGTGTTCGGCGACGGGTCCGCCAGCCAGGGCGGTTTCTTCGGGAAATTGCTGGGCGCCGGCAAGCGGCTGGTGACCGGGGAATCGCTGTTCACCACGGTCTACACGAACCAGAGTCATGGGAAGTTGCGGGTCGCTTTCGCGGCGCCGTATCCCGGCAAGATCCTGCCGATGGATCTCGGCAAGCTCGGAGGCACGCTCATCTGCCAGAAGGACGCGTTCCTTTGCGCGGCACGCGGGGTGTCGCTGGGGATTGCTCTCCAGCAGCGCCTGTCGACAGGCTTCTTCGGTGGCGAAGGGTTCATCATGCAGAAGCTCGATGGTGATGGGCTGGCCTTCGTGCATGCGGGGGGTACCGTGGTTCGACGTACGCTCCAACCCGGTCAGACGCTGCTGGTGGATACCGGCTGCGTCGTCGCCTACACGCCCAGCGTGAGTTTTGAGATTCAGTATGTGGGCAAGATCAAGACCGCCCTGTTCGGCGGCGAAGGTCTGTTCCTGGCCAAGATGACCGGTCCGGGGGAAGTGTGGCTGCAGAGCCTGCCTTTCTCCCGTCTGGCGTCGCGCGTCTTCGCCGCAGCCCCGCAGCGCGGGGGCTCCCGGGAGGAGGGGGGTCTCCTGACCGGTCTCGCCGGCGGTGGATTGCTGGGTGGGCTCCTGGGCGGCGACGACGAATGAGGGGCTGCCGGGACGCCTCCTGGGTGTCCCAGAAAGTTCGCGATGCGCAGACTTGCCGCAACCCTGGCGGCAAGTCTGGCGCAACTGAATGCAACGGCAGCAGGGGTTCCGGGGCCCTGTTCAGGCCGGACCCTAGGGTGAACCCGCCTTACACTTGAAGGCTGCGTGGCGCTGGGCGCGCCGCGCATCTCCGTTGAGGATCTCCATGCTGTCTTCCCTCGTGCGGCCCGTGCGGGTCGCCCTGGTCGCCACCGCCGTGGCCGCGTTCGGCGCGCTGACTGCGGCCCCGGTCGCCTTCGCGTCCGTCGGCAGTCCCATCTTCGTGCTGAACTCGCTGGACGCCGACATCAGCGTGATCGACCCGAAGGGCTTCCGCGAGGTCAAGCGCATCCCGACCGGCAAGGAGCCGCATCACCTCTACCTGACGCCCGACCGCAAGACCATGGTCGTGGCCAACGCGCTGGGCGATTCGCTGACCTTCCTCGATCCGGTGACGGCCGAGGTGCAGCGCACCGTGCGCGGCATCCCCGATCCGTACCACCTGCGCTTCTCGCCTGACATGAAGTGGCTGGTGCTGGCCGGCAACCGGCTGGACCACGTCGACATCTACAAGTGGCAGCCGCAGAACGCGGCGCAGCCGCTGGCGCTGTTCAAGCGCTTCTCCGCGCCCAAGACACCCAGCCACCTGTCCATCAACAGCAAGAGCAGCGTCGTCTACGCGAGCCTGCAGGACAGCAGCGAACTGCTGTCCATCGACCTCAACACGATGGCCCCGCGCTGGAAGATTCCCGTCGGGAAGCTGCCCGCCGACCTCTACCTGACGCCGGACGACAAGTACCTGCTGGTCGCGCTGACCGGCGAGCGCAGCGTCGAGGTCTACGACGTCGGCGCCGCCCAGCCCAGGCTGGTCAAGCGCATCGAGACCGGCGACGGCGCGCATTCGTTCCGCGCGCTCGGCGACAGGAAGCATGTGCTGGTGAGCAACCGCGCGGCCAACACCATCAGCAAGATCGCGCTGGCGGACTTCAGCGTCGTCGAGACCTTCAAGGCGCCCGGCGGCCCGGACGACATGGAGATCCTGACCGACGGACGCACGCTGATGTTCACGTCGCGCTGGGCCCGCAAGCTCACGGTGATGGACCTCCAGACCAAGCAGATCCTGCAGCAGGTCAAGGTCGGCAAGTCGCCGCACGGCGTCTGGACGCTCGACCAGATGCCGCGCCAGTGAGCGCTCCCGGATCAGGCCCGTCCGCGTGAAGATGTCGTTCGTTCCCTCCCCGCTGCGGCGGTCCGTCCGGCGCCAGGTCTTGCGCCACGGCGCGCTGATGCTGCTCGGCCTGACGGCCGTCGTGCAGGCGCAGCCGCAGGGGACGTCCGCGCCCGCCCGTTGCGACACGCCGGTCTACCTGACCTTCGACACCGGCCACATGGGCGTCGCGCCGCTGATCGTCGACACGCTCAAGCGCTTCGACGCGAAGGCCACGTTCTTCCTGGCCCAGGAGCCGACGATGGACGGCGGCCAGACGCTGGACGACAAGTGGGCGCCGTGGTGGAAGCAGTTGGCCGAGCAGGGTCACGATTTCGGCTCCCACACCTGGTACCACGACGCCTGGTCCGCGGACCTGCCGGACGGCCGGTTCCGCTTCAAGCGCGCCGCGGGCGAGCAGGTGCCGCAGAACGTCGTGCTGAGCGCGGCCGAATACTGCGAGGAACTCAAGCGCCCCGCGCGACGCTTCCTCGAGATGACGGGCCGGCCCATGTCCATGATCTTCCGCGCGCCGGCCGGACGCACCTCGCCGGCGCTGCTGGCGGCGGCGCAGGCCTGCGGCTTCCGCCATGTGGGCTGGAACCCGTCCGGCTTCCTCGGCGACGAACTGCCGAGCGACAAGTTCCCCAACCAGGCGCTGTTGGAGCAGGCGCTTCGGCGCGTCAAGCCGGGCGACATCCTGATGGCGCACCTGGGCATCTGGTCGCGCCAGGACCCCTGGGCGCCGACGGTGCTGGAACCGCTGCTGCAGGGATTGAAGAACCGGGGCATGTGCTTCGCGCCGTTGCGCGATCATCCGGCGTATGTCGCATGGATGCGCAAGCCGCAAGAGGCCGTTGCGCAGCGGCGCTGAGGCTGAACTTTCCTGGAGGACCGACGGCGTGATGGACTGGTTCACCGATCTGTTCGGACAGGCGCAGCAGGCGCTGTTCGAGAGCGTCATTCAACCGATCGTCTTCAACCTCGGGTACGGCAACCTGCTCGAGGACGCGTTCGACGCGACCGGCTGGCTGCTGGTCGGCCTGATCCAGATCGTCGTGATGCTGGCGGTGATCGGCTCGCTGCAGCGCTGGCGTCCGGCGGAGGCCGTCACCGACCGCCACGCGATCCGCATCGACATCGTCTACACGCTGATCCAGCGGCTGGGGCTGTTCCGGCTGGTCATGTTCTTCTCGCTGGAGCCGCTGTTCGACGGCGCCGTCGGCGAGATGCGCATGCAGGGCATCCCGACCTTCCAGCTCGACGCGCTGTGGCCCGGCGTCACCGACGTGGCCTGGGTCAGCTTCATCGTCTATCTGGTCGCCTTCGACCTCCTGATGTACTGGCTGCACCGCGCGCAGCATTCGTGGAACTGGTGGTGGGCGCTGCACTCGCTGCACCACAGCCAGCGCCAGATGACGATGTGGAGCGACAGCCGCAACCACCTGCTCGACGACCTGATCATCGACAGCGCCGTCGCCATCACGGCGCGGCTGATCGGTGTCGGTCCCGGACAATTCGTCGCGCTGGTGGCGGTCTCGCAATTGCTGGAGAACCTGCAGCACGCGAATCTGCGCCTGACCTTCGGCCTGATCGGCGAACGGCTGCTGGTGAGCCCGCGCTTCCACCGGCTGCATCACTCGATCGGCATCGGTCATGAAGGCTTCGGTCGCGGCACCCTGGGCGGCCACAACTTCGCGGTCATGTTCCCGATCTGGGACGTGATCTTCCGCACCGCCAACTTCGAGGACCGCTGGGACGCGACCGGTGTGCGCGACCAGCTGCCCGAAGAGGGCGGGCGCGACTACGGGCGCGGCTTCTGGGCGCAGCAGTGGCTGGGCCTCAAGCGGCTCGTCGGACGTGACAAGATCGCCCCTGCGCCCGGAGGCGGAGCCGGTCCATCCGGCGGCGCGCCCAGGGAGATCGCCGGCCGCCCGCCGGCGGACATGAACGGCCGTGTTCCGGCCGGAGGGAACGACTGATGATCAAGCCGATGAGCCGCCTGGCGGACTCGTTCTGGCGCGCCGTCGCGTACTGCCTGCATCCGCGCGTGATCGGCCTGTCCTTGCTGCCGCTGATCGTCTCGGCGGCACTGGCTTTCGGACTCGGCTACTTCTTCTGGGAAGCGGCGGTGGCCGGCGTGCGCGCCACGATGGAGTCGTGGAGCCTCATCGACGGCATGCTGAAGTGGCTGGACAGCCTGGGCGCGGCCTCGTTCCGCACCGTGCTCGCGCCCATCATCGTGCTCGCGATGGCCGTGCCGGCGCTGGTCGTGCTCAGCCTGTTGCTGGTCGCGCTGCTGATGACGCCGTCGATGGTGGACCTGGTCGCGCAGCGGCGTTTCGCCAGCCTGGAACGCAAGCGCGGCGCGGGCTTCGTCGCCAGCCTGAGCTGGTCGCTGGGCCACACGGTGCTGTGCGTCGTGCTGCTGATCGCGTCGCTGCCGTTCTGGCTGATCCCGCCGCTGGCGTTGATCCTGCCGCCCCTGATCTGGGGCTGGCTGGGCTATCGCGTCTTCACCTTCGACGTGCTTGCCGAACATGCCTCCGGACCTGAGCGGCGGCGCCTCATCAGCGAGCACCGGATGCCGCTGCTCGTCCTCGGTCTGGCGACCGGTTACCTCGGCGCGGCCCCCGCCGCGATCTGGGCGCTGGGCGCGCTGACGATCGCCTTTGCGCCGGTGCTCATCCTGGTCTCGGTCTGGCTTTACACGCTGGTCTTCGCGTTCAGCTCGCTCTGGTTCGCGCACTACGCGCTGGCTGCGTTGCAGGAAATGCGTCGCGCCGACACCCTGTCCGATCGCGCGCCCGATCCGGTGATGGACGCGCTGCCGGCGAACTACGCGACCGCGCCGCCTCGCATCGTCGACGACGCCGACGACGTCGAAGGGATCGATGAGCGGCAAGACCCGGCACCCGGAGCGGCTCCCCGCATCGAGAACAAGCCCTCGCCGCTCTGAGCCCGCCCCGACTTCCGATCCCACGTTTCCGCAGGAACCCCGCATGAACATCGGCCTCTTCATCATCGGCGACGAGATCCTGTCCGGGAAGCGTCAGGACAAGCACCTGTCCAAGGTGATCGAACTGCTGAGCGCGCGCGGGCTGTCGCTGGCCTGGGCGAAGTACCTCGGCGACGACCGCGAGCACCTGATCCGCGAGTACCGCGCCGCCTTCGACAGCGGCGACCTGTTCTTCAGCTGCGGCGGCATCGGCGCGACGCCGGACGACCACACGCGGCAGGCGGCGGCGGAGGCGCTGGGCCAGCCGCTGGCCCTGCATCCCGAGGCCGCCGAACTGATCTGGCAGCGCGTCCAGCAGATGGCGGCGGAGCAGGGCACGACGCCCGAGCGCGACCACCCCGACACGCGGCGTCGCATGGAGATGGGCTTGTTCCCGCAAGGGGCCGCCATCATCCCGAACCCCTACAACAAGATCCCCGGCTTCTCGGTCGGTCGTGCCTACTTCGTCCCCGGCTTCCCGGTGATGGCGCATCCGATGATCGAGTGGGTCCTCGACCACCTGCACGCCGACCTGCACCGCCAGGTCGGCACGCGCGAGCGCTCGCTCATCGTGCAGGGCGCGATGGAGGCCAGCCTCACGCCGCTGATGGAACGTGTCGAAGCTGACTACCCCGGCATCAAGGTCTTCTCGCTGCCCAGCGTCGACCATCCGCAATGGGGTCGCCACATCGAACTGGGCGTCAAGGGCGACGCCGCCGCCATGGACGCCGCCTACGCCGCCCTGCGGGCGGGCGTTGTCCAGTTTGGTGCCGCCATCAGCACTGAATTGGTGCGATGATGCACCGAGTCGGGCCCGTGCGAGGAGCGTGTCACGGGCGGCCCGACCCCGGTCCTCTCTGATCGGCGGTTGCCGCCCCCGTCTGGCGCGTTGGGCATCAAGGGCTTGCGCGTCATGCACCGCTCTGGCGCCTGGCTGTCATCGTGCCACCATCTGCTGGCATGCAAACTGCTAAATCGTCCCCGCTGGGCCCTTGCCCCACGACTCTTCCTTTCTTTCCAGCCCCCTCTAGGAGTGATTGATGGCCACCAAGACCGTCGCCGACGTGATGAACCTGGTCAAGGAGCACGAAGTCAAGTTCGTTGACTTCCGCTTCACCGACACGCGCGGCAAGGAGCAGCACGTGACCGTGCCCGTCTCCCATTTCGACGAAGACAAGTTCACCGACGGCCATGCCTTCGACGGCTCCTCGATCGCCGGCTGGAAGGGCATCGAAGCGTCGGACATGCTGCTGATCCCGGATCCGAACACGGCCAACATCGATCCGTTCTACGAAGAGCCGACGCTGATCCTGTCCTGCGACGTCATCGACCCGACCGACGGCAAGGCCTATGAGCGCGACCCGCGCTCGCTGGCCCGTCGCGCCGAGGCCTACCTGAAGTCCTCCGGCCTGGGCGACACCGCCTACTTCGGTCCGGAACCCGAGTTCTTCATCTTCGACAGCGTCCGCTGGAACGTGGACATGTCCGGCTCGTTCGTCAAGATCGAATCGGAAGAAGCCGCCTGGAACACCGGCAAGGACTACGAGCACGGCAACAGCGGCTACCGTCCGACCGTCAAGGGCGGCTACTTCCCGGTGCCCCCGGTCGACAGCGGCCAGGACATGCGCTCGGAGATGTGCCTGATCCTGGAACAGATGGGCATCCCCGTCGAAGTCCACCACCATGAAGTGGCCAACGCCGGCCAGATGGAGATCGGCACCAAGTTCAGCTCGCTGGTCCAGCGCGCCGACTGGCTGCAGCTGCAGAAGTACATCATCCAGAACGTCGCGCACGCCTACGGCAAGACCGCCACGTTCATGCCGAAGCCCATCGTCGGCGACAACGGCTCGGGCATGCACGTGCACCAGTCGGTCTGGAAGGACGGCAAGAACCTGTTCGCCGGTGACGGCTACGCCGGCCTGAGCGACTTCGCGCTGTACTACATCGGCGGCATCATCAAGCACGCCCGCGCGCTGAACGCCATCACCAACCCGGGGACCAACTCGTACAAGCGTCTGGTGCCCGGCTTCGAAGCCCCGGTGAAGCTGGCCTACTCGGCCAAGAACCGCTCGGCCTCGATCCGCATCCCGTACGTGGCGAACCCCAAGGGCCGCCGCATCGAGGCGCGTTTCCCGGATCCCTCGGCCAACCCGTACCTGGCCTTCGCGGCCCTGCTGATGGCCGGCCTGGACGGCGTGGAAAACAAGATCCATCCGGGCGAAGCCGCCACCAAGGACCTGTACCACCTGCCGCCGGAAGAAGACGCGAAGATCCCGACCGTCTGCCACTCGCTGGACCAGGCGCTGGAGTATCTGGACAAGGACCGCGCGTTCCTGACCAAGGGCGGCGTGTTCACCGACAGCTTCATCGATGCCTACATCGAGCTGAAGATGCAGGAAGTCCAGCGCTTCCGCATGACCACCCACCCGGTCGAGTTCGACATGTACTACTCGCTGTGATCGTCCGCGCGGAGTGCGCCATGACCGCTTCGGCACGGCCCGCTCCGCACGTTCGTCGCATCGCACAGGGACGGCTCGCGCCGTCCCTTTTCTTTTGCCTTCTCCGCAGCGCCGTGTCGGCACTTCCACACTCGAACACCTGGCAACAGCGCGTGAGCGCACGCGCTCGCCCGGGCGTGACCGATTGCGTCACAATGCTTGACGACTCTGGTCAGTTGGAAGCAGGGAATGCAGATGACGCTGCAGCACAAGCGGGTGGGACGTTCTTGGTTGGCGACGATGCTGACCGCCATGGTGGGCATGGCGGCCGGGCAGGCGTCGGCACAGGGCGTGGTGTATCGCTGCCCCGGTCCGCCGGTGCTGTATACCGACGCGATCTCCGCCAAGGAAGCCGCCGACAAAGGCTGCCGCAGCATCGAGGGCACGCCGATCTCGGTGATCGCACCCATCAAGCCGCGTCCGGCAACGACCGCCGCGCCCACCTCGGGCTCGGGAGGTCAAGGTGACCTCAAGGTCGACGGCAAGGAACAGCGCGTGCGCGACGACGACCGCCGCCGCATCCTCGAGCAGGAGCTGCGCGACGCGGAAAGCAAGCTCGCCAAGGCCCAGCAGGAATACAACGGCGGCCAGCCCGAGCGCCGCGGCGACGAACGCAATTACCAGAAGTACCTGGACCGCACGACCGAGCTCAAGGCTTCGGTCTCGCGCCAGGAGGCCGACGTCCAGGCCATCAAGCGCGAGCTCGCCAAGCTGCCGCCGCCCAACCTCTGATCGAGGAACGGCGGGCCGGGCCGCCGAGGCCGGGGTGTCGCGCGACGATGGCGACACGAGCGACACCGCATGAAGACGCCCGCCCCCGTTTCACGGAACCCACCCGACGCGCACAACGCGCACAACGCGCAGTACGCCTGCTTCGACCTGCTCGCGACCCTGGTCGCCGTGGTCCGCGCCGACGGCACCTGCGAGTTCGCCAACACGGCCGTCGAGACGCTGTTCAACCTGCCGCGACGCGCGGTCCAGGGCAGCAACCTGCTCGAATGGTTCATCGACACCGGCCGTGTCGTCGAAGCGCTCGAGGAGGTGAGCCGCAACGCGTTCTCGAGTTCGCGATTCGACGCGACCATCCGCCGCGGTCCGCGCACGCATGACGACCTGCTGCCGGTGCACGTGATCGTCAGCCAGACCGACGATCCGCAGCGGCTGGTGATCGAGCTGATCGAGAACGCGCAGCAGACGCGCCAGGACCGCGAGGAGCGCAACCTCGACCAGGTCCACGCGACCAAGGAATTGACGCGCAACCTCGCGCACGAGATCAAGAATCCGCTGGGCGGCATCCGCGGCGCGGCGCAGCTGCTGGCGCTGGAGCTGCAGCCGACCGACCTGTGGCCGGAGCTCGAGGAGTACACCGAGGTCATCATCCACGAGGCCGACCGGCTGCAGTCGCTGGTGGACCGGCTGCTCGCGCCGCACCGGCGCGCGCAGGTGGTGGGCGACGTCAACATCCACGAGGTCTGCGAGCGGGTGCGCTCGCTGGTGCTGGCGCAGTACCCGCGCGGGCTGACGATGATCCGCGACTACGACATCTCGCTGCCCGATTTCCGGGGCGATCGCGAGCAGCTGATCCAGGCGGTGCTCAACATCGTCCAGAACGCCGCGCAGGCGCTGCATGAGCGCATCCATGCGGGCGATGCCTTCATCGCCCTGCGCACACGCGTGGCCCGGCAGGTGACCATCGGCAAGCAGCGGTGGCGCTTGGCATTGGAATTGCATATCGAAGACAACGGCCCGGGCGTGCCCGAAGAGATCAAGGACCGCATCTTCTTTCCGCTGGTATCAGGGAGGGATGGCGGTTCCGGTCTCGGGCTGACGCTGGCGCAGACGATCGCCCAACAGCACCAGGGGATGATCGATTGCGACAGCCAGCCGGGTCGGACCGATTTCCGAATCACCCTGCCTTTGCCTTGAGCCGCGGCCACAAGCCGACAACAAGGGAAAGGGGAGCCATAGATGAAGTCGATCTGGATTGTTGACGACGACCATTCCATCCGTTTTGTTCTCGAGAAGGCGTTGACGCGCGAGGGGCTGCCGGTGCGCAGCTTCAGCCAGACCCGCGAGGTGCTGGCCGCGCTGGAGGAGGACACGCCGCAGGTGCTGGTGTCGGACATCCGCATGCCGGGCGGTTCGGGCCTGGAGCTGCTGAGCACGATCAAGAAGCAGCTGCCGGGACTGCCGGTGATCATCATGACGGCCTACTCGGACCTGGACAGCGCGGTGAGCGCCTTCCAGGGCGGGGCCTTCGAATACCTGCCCAAGCCCTTCGATCTGCCGCGCGCGGTGGAGCTGATCCGGCGCGCGCAGGAGGAGAGCCAGCGCGAGGCCGTCGGCGAGGCCGAGCAGGTGCAGATGCCCGAGATGCTGGGCCAGGCGCCGGCGATGCAGGACGTGTTCCGCGCGATCGGGCGGTTGAGCCAGAGCCACGTGACGGTGCTGATCACCGGCGAGTCGGGCTCGGGCAAGGAGCTGGTGGCGCGGGCGCTGCACAAGCACAGCCCGCGCGCGGAGGGGCCGTTCGTCGCGATCAACACGGCGGCGATCCCGAAGGACCTGCTGGAATCGGAGCTCTTCGGCCACGAGCGCGGCGCCTTCACCGGCGCACAGGCGACACGGCGCGGCCGCTTCGAGCAGGCCGAGGGCGGCACGCTCTTCCTCGACGAGATCGGCGACATGCCGCTGGACCTGCAGACGCGCCTGCTGCGCGTGCTGTCGGACGGGCAGTTCTATCGCGTCGGCGGGCACAGCCCGCAGAAGGCGAACGTGCGCGTGGTCGCAGCGACGCACCAGAACCTCGAGACGCTGGTCAAGGAAGGCCGCTTCCGCGAGGACCTGTTCCACCGCCTGAACGTGATCCGTCTGAGATTGCCGCCGCTGCGCGAGCGCCGCGAGGATGTGCCGCTGCTGGCGCGCTACTTCCTGCAGCGCAGCGCGGGCGAGCTGGGCGTCGAGCCCAAGCGCCTGTCGGAGGCCGCGCTGCAGCGTCTGGTGAACTTCGACTTCCCGGGCAACGTGCGGCAGCTGGAGAACATCTGCCACTGGCTGAGCGTGATGGCGCCCAGTCTGGTGGTGGAGGCCAAGGACCTGCCGCAGGAACTGCTGGTCACGCCGGGCGCGCCCGGCTCGGCGATCTCCGCGACCATGTCGTCGGACGTGATGCCGCTGGCGAGCGGGTTGACGAGTTCGGCCGCGGTGAACTCGATGCCGCTGCCGGCAGTGCCGATTCCGCCGTCGCCGGACGCGTGGGTGGCCGAGATGGCGCGCGAGGCCAGACGCCTGCTCGCGGCCGGCGAGCCCAACGTGTGGGACGTGCTGACGCGCCGCTTCGAGGCCAGCCTGATCCTGACCGCGCTGGACCTCACGCGCGGCCGCCGCATCGAAGCCGCGCAGAAGCTCGGCATCGGGCGCAACACCATCACGCGGAAGATTCAGGAATTAAATCTCGACGCCTGACGTCGCATTGCGCCACGTACTCCCTCTCCCGCTTGCGGGAGAGGGTGGGGCGAGGGCTCGCAGCCTCACGCAGGAATGCGGCTGAGTCTCAAGGGGCCGGACGGTCTTTTCTGTCCAGCCACACGCCGAGTCCCTGCGCATTGAGCTCCACATCCATCGCCAGCAATGCGGCCACGCGTGTCGGCGGCATGCGCTCGCCGCAATGTTCGATCGCGCGGCGTTGGTAGAGCGCGAGCAGCTCGCGCTTCAGCGCGACGTGGCGATCCGGCGCGTCCTTCAGCCGCAGCGCGATGGCTTCCATCTCGTCGATCTGCGCGACCAGCAGCGCCGCAAGGCGCTCGACGTCCGCCGCGTCGCGACCCACGACGCTGTAATGCGTCAGGTACATGCGCGACGGCCGCGCCGCCATCATCCGCGCGATGGAGGCGCGCAGCGCGTCCGGCTCGAACTGGATCGGCGTGCTCGTCGGCATGATCCAGGCGCCGCGCTCCGGATCGTCGAACTCCCGGTACGACAGCCCGAAGGTGTCGCCGGTGAACCAGCCCGCGCTCGCTTCGTCCCACACGCAGTGGTGATGGCGCGCATGCCCCGGCGTGTCGATCAGGCGCAGCGTGCGACCTCCCACGGTGATGCGTTGCTCGTCGCTGCTCACCTGGGCGCGAGACTCCGGCACGCCCATCAGCTCGCCGTAGGAACGGCGCATCTCCGCCTCGCCGTACACCGCGAGCGCACCGGCCCACAGCGCTGACGGGTCCACCATGTGCCGCAGTCCGCGCGGATGCACCAGCATCGTTGCCGAGGGCAGCTCCGCCATCAAGGGGCCGACACCGCCGGCATGGTCCAGATGCACGTGCGTGGGGATCACCCAGTCCACCGCGTCGCGCGGCACCCCGAGCGCCGCCAGCGCGCCGAGCAGCCGCGGCAGCGCGAGCCGCGTGCCCGTGTCGACGAAGGCGGCGCGACCGCCGTTGACGATCAGGAAACACGCGTCGAAGTGGTCGCGCTGGAACGCCGTGTCGATGGCGTAGACGCCGGGGACCAGCGGCTCCAGGTACGAGGGCAGCGATGCCGGGGCCGAAGGCAGGGCGGTGGTGGCGCTCACGGGCAGTCTCCGGGTCGGGTTCTTAGAATGGTGTCCAGATTACAAGGACCTTGCCATGGCCGTACGAGAAATCCTGAAGATGGGCGACGCGCGCCTGCTGCGCCACGCCAAGCCGATGGAAGACTTCGACACGCCCGAACTCAAGCAGCTGCTCGAGGACATGTTCGACACGATGAAGGCGGCCAACGGCGCCGGCCTGGCCGCTCCGCAGATCGGCGTGGACCTGCAGGTCGTCGTCTTCGGCTTCCAGCGCAATGAGCGCTACCCCGAGGCGCCGCCGGTGCCGATGACCGTGCTGATCAACCCGACGATCGAGCCGCTGTCCGATGAGACCGAGGACGGGACGGAGGGCTGCCTGTCGGTCCCCGGATTGCGCGGCGTCGTGCCCCGGCTGAGCCGCATCCGCTATCGCGGCTTCGACGCCTTCGGAGGCCTCATCGACCGCGAGGCGGAGGGCTTCCACGCCCGCGTCGTGCAGCATGAGTGCGATCACCTGGTCGGGACGCTGTATCCGATGCGGATCAAGGACTTCAGCCGCTTCGGCTTCACCGAGGTCCTTTTTCCGGGCCTGGACCCGAATGCGGACGATTGAGCTGCCATACGTCGTCCGCTTGACCTCCGCGCAACAGGGCGTCAAGTTGTAAGCAGGCGTGCACCGGGACGTCGCTGAGGCGTTAAGAAACGATCGCGGAACTCCGCGTCCGGCATTCCCCCGGATTCCGGTGGAGGCAAAAGGCCATGACTGACTCGATGACCCGTTCGAAGACTCGCTCGTTGGATCCTGTGCAGGGGCGCGGGTCGCTGTCCCGCTGGTGGATGGCGACCTCGCTGGTGCTGATCGCGATGGTCGCGCTGCTGGCCCACGGCCCGGCGCACGCCGACGCGCCGTCGCGCGCGGGGCGCCTGGCCGACCTCGCCGGCTCTGTCTGGCTGTACGACGCCGATGAGCGCGAATGGGTGCAGATGCACCGCAACCAGAGCGTCGGCGAAGGCGATCGCCTGCGCGCCGACGACGGCAGCGGCGCGACGATCACCATCGGTTCCTCGACGCTGTGGATCGACCAGCGCAGCGAGATCGAATTCAACGCGCTGGCGGACAACCGCATCGCCGTGCAGATCGTGAAGGGCGCGGTCGGGCTGCGGCTGCGCGGCCAGGAAGCCGCCGACGAATGGACCGTGCGCACGCTGGAAGGCCGCTTCGGCTTCGAACGCGAAGGCCTGTACCGCATGACGCAGCTGGACCGCGGCAGCGAGGCGCAGGCCTGGCAGGGCAAGCTGCGTTTCGATTCGCGCGCGACGGACGCTCAGCCGGTCTGGCTGGGCACCAATGAGCAGGCCGAGTTCTGGTGGGAGAACGGCCCGCGCACCGAGCGCCAGTCGCTGCAGCAGGACGGCTTCGCCCGCCTGATCCTGGAGGACAGCCGAGACGCGGTGCAGCCGCTGGTCGGCAGCGGCACGAGCGTGCCGTACGTGTCCCCCGAGATGACCGGCGCCGAAGACCTGGCGCGCTATGGCGCCTGGGAGCAGAGCTCCGAATACGGCGCCGTGTGGATCCCGCAGGTGGTCGTTGCCGATTGGGCGCCGTATCGCTACGGCCGCTGGATGTGGAGCGCCCGCTGGGGCTACACCTGGGTGGACGACATGCCGTGGGGCTTCGCGCCCTTCCATTACGGCCGCTGGGCGTATTACCGCGATCGCTGGTGCTGGGTGCCGGGGGCGTATGTGCGTCGACCCGCCTATGCGCCGGCACTGGTCGGCGGCGTGGGGCCGGGCATCTCCATCGGCGTCGTCGTGGGCGGTGGTCGACGTCCGCCGCCGCCGCGTTACGGCAGCTGGGTGCCGCTGGCGCCGCGCGAAGCCTGGACCCCGGGCTTCCGCTACAGCCAGGCCTACTACCGCCGCGTGAATCCGGATGTGAATCCCGCCACCGTGGTGCGACCCGGGCAGCGCCCGCCGGCCTACCGCAACGAACGCGATCACGGCGCGCTGTACACGCAGAAGCCGGTGGCCGCGCCGCTGCCGGCGACCGCGCTGCAGCCGCAACGGTCGTGGCCGCCGCGCCCGATCGGGCAGACGGAAGGCCGTCCTGATGGCCGCCCGGACGGACGCCCGGATGCGGGTCGCCCGTTCGTTGATCGCAATCACGATGGACGACCTGACGGTCGCGTCGATGGTCGACCTGATGGCCGCAATGACGGACCGAACGACGGTCGCAACGGCGGACGGAATGATGGCCGCAACGACGGTCGGAATGAAGGTCGTCCCTTCTTCGACCGCAACGGCGATGGACGTCCGGACGCGCCCGGCGAAGCACGACCCGGCGAGAGCCGTCCGGTCCGCGGCGTGATCCGCCCGGAGCCGGACATCGCCACGGTGCGACCGCAGGTGCCGCAACCGCAGCAGACCTCGCCGGCACCGTCGACGCAGCCGGTGGTGCCGCAGCGCGGCCCGGATGTGCAACGTCCGTCGGAGCGCCGCGAAGGTGATCGCAACGAGTGGCGCCATCGTGGTCCCGATCGCGTGGAGCAACCGCGCGTGGAGCAGCCGCGTGTCGAGCAACCTCGCGTTGAACGGCCGAACTTCGAGCAGCCGCGCACGGAGCAGCCTCGCTTCGAGCGTCCGCAGCAGCCGCGAGTCGAGCAACCGCGCGTGGAGCAGCCGCGTGTGGAACAGCCGCGCGTGGAAGCGCCGCGTCCGATGCCGCAGCCGCGCGTCGAGGCGCCTCGTCCGGCCCCACGCGCCGAACCGCCTCGCGCCGCCGAACCTCCGCGAGCGGTGGAGCCGCCACGTCGCAACGACGGTCCCGGCCGTCAGATGGAGCGATGAACGAGAGCCAGAACGTGAGCGAGAACGAGGGGCGAGAGCCCCTCGATTCGTTTCCGGCTCTCCATCAATCGATCAATCGATCAATCGATCAATCGATCCTGTACGACACGCCGGTGACGAACAGCGTGTCGTTCTTCTTCAGGCCGTCGCCGGGGTTGCTGTCGTAGCGGTGCTGGACGGTGGCGGTGAGGCTGAACCGCTTGGTCATCGCGACGGAGATGCCGCCGTCGAAGGTGGCGCGGTACTCACCGCTGTTGCGCAGGTCGGGCAGGTAGGCCAGACGCTGCTTCAGCGTCGTGTTGTCCGAGATCTTGTGATTCGACTCTTCCGCGAACAGCAGTTCGAGGTTGCTGTACTTGCTGCGCAGCACGCCGTCCTGGAGCGCCGGCTCGACGTAGCGTTCCTGCGTGAACCCCAGACCGGTGGACACATCCCAGGTGACGTTGTCCTGCTTGATGATGTGATAACCGCCGCCGGCGCCGACGGAGTAGCGCGAGGACAGGTTGGCGGGCTCGTCCTTGAGCGCGTCGAACTGTCCGAAGCCGAACACGCGGTCGGTGACGTCGCGCTGGTAGTGCGTGCCGAAGGCGTAGCGCTGCTCGGATTCCGAGTCGTCGTTCTTCAGGTACAGCGCGCGGGCGTTCGCGGTGAACTTGTCGGTCTTGGTGGCCTTGACGACTTCGCCGCTGAGGTTGACGGTGGTCGAGTCGCTGTTGCCCGACGAGACGCTGGCGCCCGCGGTGAACAGGGCCCGCCACTGGCCGTCGTCCTTGACGGTGACCTGGGCGAAGGAGAGCAGGGGAGTGGCAGCAAGGCAGGCGGCGGCAAGGAGGCGCGTCGGCGGCATGTCGATTCCTTTGGGGAGAGTGAACATGCGCGAACTTCGGCAACCTCCGATCCCGTGCGTCTGCAATGCGCACGGACGGGGATCAATCCGACGTCATCCGTCGGCTTCCGCTGACAACCCGCCGGGATGACGCGCTGGGAACGGGGGCTTGATCGTGTGTCGGTGTGTGACGCGGAGGATCCGACGGATCAGGCCACTGCGGGCATGACGGTGCCCACGCAGGGCCCGAAGCCGATCGCACGACGACCCGCCGCCTCGCAGCGACCCACCAGCGCGACGCTGTCGCCGTCTTGAAGGAATGTGCGCTGTTCGCCATTGGGCAAGGTGATGGCCTGTTTGCCGCCGTTGGTGAGTTCCAGCAGCGAGCCGCCCTGGCCTGCTTCCGGTCCCGACATCGTGCCCGACCCGAACAGATCGCCCGGCTGCAGGTTGCAGCCGTTGCTCGCGTGGTGCGTGAGCATCTGCGCGACGGTCCAGTACGCGTCCGCGAAGTCCGATGCCATCAGCTTCGCCGGAGCGTCGCCCGCATCGCGCATCGCGCGCGTCTGCAGATGGACTTCCAGACGGATGGAGATCGCGCCGCGATCGCGGTTGGCGTCGCCGTCGAGATACGGCAGCGGCTGCGGATCGCCTTCCGGCCGCGTGAACGCGCGGCGGAACGGCGCGAGCGCCTCCATCGTGATCACCCACGGCGACAGCGTCGTCGCGAAGCTCTTCGACAGGAAGGGGCCCAGCGGCTGGTACTCCCAGGCCTGGATGTCGCGGGCCGACCAGTCGTTCAGCAGCACGAGCCCGAACAGATGGCGCTCCGCGTCGCCGATCGCAATCGGATGGCCCTGCTCGTTGCCGGTGCCGACGAGCGCGCCGACTTCCAGCTCATAGTCGAGCCGCTTGATCGGGCCGACGCTCGGCAGTTCCGCATCGGGCGCCTTGGTCTGGCCGACGGGACGGCGGAAGGTCTGCCCGCTGACGCCGATCGACGACACGCGCCCGTGGTACCCGATCGGCACCCACTTGTAGTTGGGCAGCAGCGGGTTGTCCGGGCGGAACAGCTTGCCCACCGTCGTCGCATGATGGATGCCGGCGTAGAAGTCGGTGTAGTCGCCGATGCGGCAGGGCAGCGTCATCTCGACGTCGGCCATCGGCTTGAGCGCGGGAGCGAGCTGCTTGGAAGTCGCCGATCCCGCGTCCGCATTCAACGCGGCGACGAGCTCATGCCGCAGTTGCCGACGCAGGTCCGGCCCCATCGCCATCAGCGGATTCAGTCCAAGGCCCTCGCAGGTGCGCAGCACCGCGCCGAGGCCGTCGGACAGAGCGCCCAGATCGGCGGCGGCGATCAGGTCCAGCACCTGGTCGCCGATGGCCGTGCCGGGCCGGAACGAGCCGGTCGCGCCGGCCAGGCGGAACATGCCCAGCGGCAGGTTCTGGATCGGGAAGTCGCTGTCGGGCGTATTGGCGGAGGAGATCCAGCTGCGCAGCGCAGGGTCGTGGGTGTGGTCGATGTCGGTCATGGGGAAGCCTTTCGAATTCTGTTGAGGGGAGGCGCCGTCGCGGAGCCTCTCGTCGTCATGCGGGTTTGAACTTGTCCTTGAGCCCGCCCCAGCAGGCGGCGTAGTTCGAGTCGAGCGCGCCGCCGTTGAGCGCCCAGTCCGACGGACGGAAGCGCCAGCGGCTCTCGAACATGAAGGCCAGCGTGTGATCGAGCTTCTGCGGCGCCAGGGTGCGCGTGCTGGCGGCCTCGAAGGCGTCGGCGTCGGGGCCGTGCGGCACCAGGCAGTTGTGCAGGCTTGCGCCGCCAGGCCGGAAACCTTCGGGCTTGGCATCGTACTGGCCGTAGATCAGGCCCATGAATTCGCTCATCACGTTGCGGTGGTACCAGGGCGGACGGAACGTGTCCTCCTGCACCAGCCAGCGCGGCGGAAAAATCACGAAGTCGCAGTTGGCCGTCCCGGGCGTGTCGCTCGGCGAGGTGAGCACGGTGAAGATCGACGGATCGGGATGGTCGAAGCTGATCGAGCCGATCGTCATGAAGTCCTTGGTGTCGTACTTCAGCGGCGTCAGGTTGCCGTGCCACGCGACGACGTTGAACGGCGTCACCGCCTGGGCGTTGCGCCACAGCGCGCCGCCGGTCTTGCGGATGACCTCGTAGGGCGCCCCGTCGGGCTCATGCGCCGCGACGGGCGCGCGGAAGTCGCGCGGGTTGGCCAGGCCGTTGGAACCGATCGGACCGAGCTCCGGCAGGCGGAAGGCGGCGCCGTAGTTCTCGCAGATGTAGCCGCGGGCGGCGCTCTGCGGACCGCCCAGCGCGTCGACGCGGAAGCTCACCCCGCGCGGGATCAGCGCGATCTCGCCGGGCACGACGTCGAGCAGCCCCATCTCGGTCGTGAGGCGCAGCCCGCCCTCCTGCGGAACGATCAGCATCTCGCCGTCGGCGTTCATCAGCGCACGGCGCGTCATCGGCCGGTTGAAGGCGTAGATCAACGAGGCCATGCCGACCTGCGCGTCGGGGTCCCCGTTGCTGACGATGGTCTTGATGCTGTCGACGAAGTCGACACCGGGCGCATCCGCCTGGCCATCGGGCATCGGGAACGGATGCCAGCGCAGCGGGTCCGGCGGCGCGGCGACGCCGCCTGCGGCGCCGCTCGTCCAGAAGGGCTGCTCATAGGCATGGAACGCCCCCGTCACCACCGACGGCTGCCGGCGATACAGCCAGGTGCGACGGTTCTCCACGCGCGGCGCAGTGAACGCGCTGCCCGAGAGCAGCTCCGGATACAGATCCATCGGCGCGCGCTGCGGGCTGTTGCGGCCCTTGGGCAGGGCGCCGGGGACGGACTCGGTCTCGAATTGATTGCCGAAGCCGCTCTGGTAGCTCAGCGCGCCCGGCGTCGTGCCGGTCGCCTCGGATGAACGGAGGGGTTCTGGTGCGTTCATGCTTGTCCTCGTGGGGAAGCGTCGCCCGTGGTCGGGGCATCGATGGAAACTGGACAATCCGCTGCAGCGGGATTGGCGCGGGCCGCGGCGGCCAGCGCTTCAAGCAGCACGTCCTGCCGGCCGATGTGATTGGCGAGCAGCAGGATCAGCCGCGCGTTGAAGGCATGGCTCGCGTCGACGTCGAGGCCATGATGCGCGCTCAGCAACGCTTCGTAGAAGTCGTCGCCGGCGTCGAAGTTGGGCGCGGTGGTCAGTGGCATGCGGCGGGCTCCTCCTGGGAGACCTCGTGGCCGAGCGCCTGGCGCATCGCTGTGGCGATGGCATCCCGACGCGGCATCGTGCGCCAACACGCGCAGACATGCTGATCAGGTCGAAGCAACACCACGGCGCCAGGAGCAGCGCCGTAGCGCTGCCGCACAAGCCCGCGTGCGTCGAACGCATCGTCGATCTGAAGCAGGAGCGGGGCGTCGATCCCACACGCCGCATGGCCAAGCGCGGGCGCTCCACGGGGCATGGGGGATCCCTCCTGGACCCCCAAGCCCCATTCCGGCCCCACAGGCATTCGCTGACGCCGACTTCCTTCGCCGGCCTCGTCGAACACCATCAAGGTGAAACGCCCCGGCTGCATCTGGCGCAGGAGCCAACCTTCGCCGTCGTCGCCCTCCCTGACGCGGATCGGCGCATCCGCCGCGGGCATGCCGTACTGCACCGTCGGTACGGAGAGCCGACCGCTGTTGACCAGCCGCCGCGCGAAGTCGAAATCCTTGGCGAGCGTCAACGTGGCGTCGCGGAACATCCTGCTGACCTCGCTCTTGGGCGTGATGAAGTCGGTGGAACGCGTCGAGTTCAAGATGTTCTCGTCTGCGGCCATCTCGCGCTCGCGTGCATACGTGTTGAGCAGCGCCTCGGGGGCGCGGCCTTGCACGACCGCTGCCAACTTCCATGCGAGGTTGTCCGCGTCCTGGATGCCCGAGTTGGCCCCGCGCGCGCCGAACGGCGAGACGCCATGCGCCGCATCTCCCGCAAAGACGATGCGTCCATGCCGGAAACGATCCATGCGCATGCAGGCGAAGGTGTAGACGCTGGCCCACACGAGCTCGATCTCCGGGACCGCGCCGTCGCCGCCCGCGGCGATCGAGGCCTCGCGCATCAGCGTGCGCACGCGCGGCAGGATGCGCTCGGGCTGCTTCTCCAACTCAGGATCAGCCTCCCAGCCGAGCTGGAAATCGATACGCCACACGCCGTCGGGCTGCCGGTGCAGCAGCACGCTCTGTCCCGGATGGAAAGGCGGGTCGAACCAGAACCAGCGTTCGGCGGGGAAGGGTGCGTTCATGCGCACATCGGCGATGAGGAAGCGGTCCTTGAAGGTGCGACCGTGGCTCTCCTCGCCGATCAGCTTGCGCATGGTCGAGCGCGAACCGTCGCAGGCGACGACGTGATCGGCCAGCAGCGTGTACGGGCCATCGGGCGTTTCGATCTCCAGCGCCACGTGGTCGTCGTGCGGCGTCAGACCGGTCACGCCGTGATGCCAGCGGAGATCGATCGACGGGAGTTCGAGCGCTCGCTCGACGAGGAAACCCTCGACGTAATACTGCTGCAGGTTGACGAAGGCCGGGCGCTGATGGCCGGCCTCGGCGAGCAGGTTGAACTGATAGACCTGCTCATTGCGGAAGAACACGCGTCCCACGTTCCAGGACACGCCCTTGTCGACGAGCCGCTGACCGCAGCCGAGTCGGTCGAGGATCTCCAGCGTCCGCTTCGCGAAGCACAACGCGCGCGAGCCGACGGAGAGCCGCCCGTCGTTGTTGAGCAGCACGACGGGCACGCCCTGCAGCGCAAGGTCGATCGCCGCCGTCAGCCCGACCGGCCCCGCACCGACGATGACGACGGGATGGCGCGCAGGCTGGCCGCGCTCATGTGCGTCCTGGTCCGCGCTGCGGCGATAGGGGTAGACGACGCGCTGGTAGTCGACATCGGTCGGCACGGCGGTCTCCGTCGATCAGCCTTCGAGCGTCTGCCACATCTCCTGATCGCGCTGCGCGGTCCAGATGCGCGGATCGCGGAACCGGGTGACCTCGTCATAACAGCGCGTGACGTCGAACGGCATGCAGTGGTCGAAGATGACCCAGTGGCCGTACTTCTGCTTCATGACGGCGTAGGTGTCCTTGTAGACCGCGTTGAGCTCCTTGCCTGCGGCGACGCCGGCCTTCACCGAGTCATGCAGATCGGCGATGAAGCTGCGCGTGCCGGCGAGTCCCTGCGCGACGGATTCGGGCGTGGTCAGCGCCGCGCCGCGTCCGGGAACGAGCGCGCTCGGCTTGAGCGCGGCGAGGTTGTCGAGCGTCTGCGGCCAGTCGCTGAAGTACGCGTCGCCCGCATAGGGCGTGGCATCGAACTCCACCAAATCGCCGGAGAACAGGATCTTCTGCTCCGGCAGCCACGCGACGGTGTCGCCCTTCGTATGCCCGCGCCCGAGCTGCAGCAGTTGCACTTCCAGCTTGCCGAGCCAGAGGCTCATCGAGCCTTGGAACGTGATCGTCGGCCAGGTCAGCCCCGCCGGCACCGATTCGACTTTGCGGAACAGCCGCGGGAAGCGGCCGATCTCGCTGGCCTTGTCCTGCTCGCCGCGCTCGACGATGAGGTCGTAGGTGTCGCGGCTGGCGATGATGTGCTCGGGCTCATACGCCGAGGCGCCCAGCACCCGCACCGCGTGGTAATGGCTCATCACGACGTACTTGATGGGCTTGTCGGTGACCTCGCGGATGCGGCGGATGACGTCCTGCGCCATCACGGGCGTGGCCTGCGTGTCGATGACCATCACCGCGTCGTCGCCAATGATGATGCCGGTGTTGGGATCGCCCTCGGCCGTGTAGGCATAGGCGTTGTCGCTGAGCTTGACGAAGGAGACCTGCTTCTCCTCGACGTCGGCGTGGCTGGCGAACTGCTTGGTCATGGCGTGTCCCGGGCGTTGGCTGAGGGGGAAGGGCGGTGCTGAGGAAATTCAGCAAAACGGAATTCGTTTGTTGGATGCAAATATAGCTGTGTCGCTGAATTCGTTCAACAATAGCGAAATGACCATGCCAGACATCGCCGACGACGGGCCGGACGCCAACGACCGTGAAGACAGTGAAGGCCGAGACGTCCAGGAAGGCCGGGAGGACCGGGACGATCGCGAGGACCGGCGCGGCATCCAGAGCATCGAGGTGGGCGGCCGGCTGCTGAAGGCGGCGGCGGCGCGCGGCCAGCCGCTGCCGTTGAAGGCGCTGTCGCAGGCGGCGGAGATGAGCCCGGCGAAGGCGCATCCGTATCTCGTGAGCTTCTGCAAGCTCGGTCTGATGCGGCAGGACCCGGCGACGGGGTATTACGGCCTGGGGCCGCTGGCGATGGAGATGGGCCTGATCGGCATGCGGCAGATCGATCCGATCCGGCTGGCGACGGCGCGTCTGGAGGCGCTGGCCGAAGAGATCGGCCACACGGTGGCGATCGCGGTGTGGGGCTCGCAGGGCGCGACGATCGTGCGCACGGCGGCGTCGCCGGCGGCGGTGCACGTGACGATGCGGCACGGGACGGTGGTGTCCTTGTCGGACACGGCGTCGGGGCCGCTGTTCGCGGCCTACCGGCCGGAGTCCGAGATCAAGGCGATGCTGGCGGAAGCACGCCGCAAGGGACCCGCGGACCTGGCGCGCGTGGGACCGCACGACAGCCTGCGCGAACTGCCGACGTGGGCCGCGTTTTCAGCGACCTTGGATGACATCCGAGGCCGGGTGATGCACCGCTCGGTGGGCGGCATCGTCGAAGGCGTCAGCGCCCTGGCCGTGCCGGTCTTCGACAGCGACGCACAGATGGCGCTGGCGCTGACGGCGATCGGGCCGTCAGGAGCGTTCGATGCAGCGTGGGACGGCGCGGTGTCGCGCGGACTCACTGGAACGGCGACGGCGTTGATGCGGGAGATCGGCGGGCGTTTCCCCGGTTGAACCGCGACCCCGACCCGCGGGCAGGGGGCGATGTCGATGTCGATGTCGATGGGCGATGGGCGATGGGCGATGGGCGACCGAGCCCGTCACGCCCTCGACATACCGATTCCCTAGAGTGCCGCGTTTTCCTCTTCCGGCACTCGCGACATGTCTGCTTCCCCGCGTCTTCCCTTCGTCCTGCGTCCCCTGAGCCTCGCGCTGCTGACGGGTTTCCTGATGGCTGGCTGCGGCGGCGGATCCGACGGCGATGACCTGAGCGTCGCGGTCATGCCCGAGGCGCCCAAGGGCGTGGGTTCCGCCGAGACGGCGCCGGTGCAGGATGAGACGAAGGTGCTGCCTTTCGTCGACTTCGGTTTCACCAACCAGCGCGGCGACGCGCGTTACGCCACGCTGGAGACGAACGCCGGCGTGCGCGTCGTGAGCGGCATGCTCGCGCTGTGGCAGCCGAGCACGGCGATCGTGGACGCGGGCGTGACCGCGCCCGCCAACGGCAGCTTCCCCGCCGTGACCGCCTCGACCTGGACCGGCAACCCCGGCGACGCCACCGACGGCAAGGTGCTCAACACCGCCGTGCACAACGCCAACATTCAGTACGTGGTCGACGCCACCACCAAGCGCACCGAGGTCCAGTCGCTCGCCGCCTACCTCGACGACCGCCGCGGCAAGGGCATGAGCATCAGCGACGGCCTGGGCCCGCTGACCGCGGCCTGGCGCACGTCGTCGGGCATGAGCACCACCATCACCGGCGTCCCCGCCGATGCCACGACCGTCCTCTACAACGACGGCGGCTCCGATATCGGTACCGGCAGCGCGACCAACGCGACGCTGGGCAAGGCGGTGGACTTCATCGGCAACGTCGGCGAGAACGCGTCCACGGAACCCGCCAAGCGCTTCTACAAGTACGCCCGTCCGTGGCGCTGGAGCAGCAGCGTCGTGGTCGTGCCAGCGCTGATGCCGGCGCGCAGCAGCACGCCGGCGACGGACGGCGGCTTCATCAGCGGACACACCGCCGAAGGCGTGCGCAAGGCTCTCGCTATCGCGTACCTGGTGCCTCAGCGTTATCAGGAGATGGTCGCCCGCGCGCTGGAGATGGGCGAGAACCGAATCCTCGCGGGCATGCATTCGCCGCTGGATGTCATCGGTGGGCGCATCCAGGCGCAGGCCTCGGTGGCGGCGGCGATCGCGACCGGCGCCAACAAGGGCGACCTGAAGACGGTCGCGTATCAGCAGGCGCAGTCGGTGATGCAGACGGCGGCCGGCGTGAGCACTGCCGAAGCGCTGAATGCCTATGCCCATGCGGGCACGACCGCCAACGATCGCTTCACCGATGCGACGGCCGTGCGGGCCGACGTGATGCGTCGCCTGACCTTCGGCCTGCCCATGGTCGGCGACGCGACGAAGGCGGCCGTCGTGCCCAAGGGCGCCGAGGTGCTGCTGGAGACGCGCCTGCCGTACCTGGACGCGGCGCAACGCCGCGTCGTGCTGAAGACCACGGCGCTGCCGTCGGGCTCGCCGCTGGTGGATGACGCGGAAGGCTGGGGCCGTCTGAACCTGTTCGCCGCGGCCGACGGCTTCGGCGCGTTCAACGGCGACGTGGTGGTCGTGATGGACGCGGCCAAGGGCGGATTCCACGTGGCCGACGCTTGGCGCAACAACATCGCCGGCGCGGGCAAGCTCACCAAGCAGGGCAGCGGCACGCTGCGTCTGTCGGGCGTGAACGTCTACAGCGGCGGCACGCAGCTCGACGCCGGCACGCTGTCCGCCGAAAGCGCTTCGGCGCTGGGCAAGGGCGACGTCTACCTGGCCGGCGGCACGCTCGCCAGCAACGCGGCCGCGCCGCTGGGCATCGCGGGTCGCTTCAGCCAGCGCAGCGCGGCCGGTCTGCAGGTGCAGGCCGGCGCGAACGGCGCGGGCAAGCTGGTCGTGACCGGCGACGTCGCCATCGAAGCGGGCGCCACGCTGACGGTGAAGTTCGCTTCAGGCTTCGCGCCCAAGGCCGGCGACACGATCGAGCTGATCTCGACCTCGGGGCAACTGGCGGGCCGTTACGGCACGCTGACCGTCGACGGCTTCAGCAAGGTCACGCCCAGCTACGGCAACAACAAGCTGAGCGTGCGTCTGGACGGCTGAACGCTCGGATTCGCTCCCGTTCTTTCGATCGGTCGACGATGCGGCGGCGTTGGCTGATCGCCATCGTCGAGGCCTGTATGCGCAGGACTCCCTCGCGTTCGCCTGGCGGTGGTCCACCTGAGGTATCGGATGGGCCGGCCGCATGGCCCTGGGCGGCAGCTTCGGCTGCTAAAATCTGGGCCATGGCGATCCACAGCACTTTTCTCGGGTCCGTGAAAGTCTCCGGCGACGACGCGAAATCGTTCGCCCGGAAGATCACGCATGCGCGTGGCACCAAGGCTGCTGCGGAGTCAGCCGCCAACGGTCGCAAGCTGGCCACTGCCTTTGCAAAGAAGGGCTCTGTGGCGATCAAGTTGAAGTCGATCAACACAGCGACCAAGAAATAGCACGTGCCTTACGAGCTGCGCGCACTTGACGACGGCGATGGCTGCAACGCGCTGAGTCTTGGCGACCAGACGCTGGTGCCGCTGAAGACCTTCCTCCGCAAGGAAGCGAAGCGACTTCACAAGGACAACCTTGCGAAGACCTTCGTGTTGGTCGAGCGTGGGGAGACACGGGTACTCGCATACATCACCCTGGTGTGTACCCATGTCTCCGTTCAGCAGTTCGGCGGTCCGGCCCCTGTTGACGGTTTCAGGTATGCCGATTACCCCGCCGTGAAGCTCGCGCGCTTGGCCGTGGACAGCGAGCTGCAGGGGCAAGGCGTCGGAGCGCAACTGGTTGATTTCGCTGTCGGCCTCGCGGAAGAGCACATCATGCCGTACGCCGGTTGTCGCTTCCTCGTCGTTGATGCCAAACCGAACTCGGTCGGTTTCTATCAGCGCAAGGGTTTCACCAAGATGGGCGAAGCCGCAGATGTGGTCGGCAGCTTCACGACGATGTTTGTCGACCTCAATCGTCTGCCGGCCTGAGAAAAGTCGGACTTCCCCCAGGACGCCGATTCCGCCCGACGCCCCCTCGCGTCGCCTAGAGTAGCGCCCATGGGTTTCGTCCGCACCGTCTGGGAACTGCCCGTCGGCGCGCCGGCGCCCGCCACCGATCGCGGCGCCGACTTCCTGCTGGAACGCCGGCAGGCGATGCCGGACGTCCCGAGCCGGCGCATGGCCGACTGGGCCTGAATCCGCTCAGTCGCTCGCCGTCCTGATCTCCAGGTCCTCGCGCGAGGCCGCGCTGAAGAAAGCGGCCAGGCGCAGGCCGCGTCGCAACTGCGCGGGATTGAGCGAGCCCTCGGCGGCGGTCATCAGCACCAGGAGCTCATGAACCAGCTGGAGCGCCTGTCGCGAGGACAGGCGAGGGCTGGCGTAGAACGCCCGCCACAGGGCGGTGAGCTGCGGAAAGCGCACGTTCTCGGCCTCCGCCAACTGCAGCAGGTACTCGTCCTGCGGCTCGATGTGGGCGCGATGCTCGCCAGCGTAGAGATCCATGGCCATGGTTGTATTACCTCAGAAGCGGCGCGGGGAGCGGCGCAGGCAGTGGAAGGGCGGCGGTGGCGTGGTCGAGTCTTACCTCAGACGGATGTCGTCGCGTTCGCGCCCACGCCGCCGTCCGGAACGCCGCCAGCCGTTCCGCATAGGGATCCAGCGTTTCCTCCGGCGTTCCCACCGGCAGACCCGTCACCGCGGCGAACCGCGCCGGCGTGACCTGACCCTCGGCGATCAGTTCGTCCACCAGCGCCAGCAGCTCACCCCGGTGCGTCTCGATCAATCCGGTCGCCCGCGCATGCTCGGCCTGCAGCAGCGTCTCGATCGGCGCGTTGCTCGCTTCCACATCGGTGCAGAGGTTGTCCTCGCTCGACGTGCACACGTCGCTGCGGCCGATGCGCGGGCCGTGGCCGAGGTGACGCAGCATGCGCGCCGCTTTTTCGGTGGCCTTGCGCAGGTCGCTCTCGGCGCCGCTGGAACTCATGTCAGGCCCGAACACGAGCAGCTCCGCCGCGCGGCCTGCGAGACTGGTGCAGATGCTGTCGAGCAGGTTGCGCCGCGACCAGACCTTGCGCGAGGTGTAGGCGTTGTAGCCGCCTTCGAAGCTCGCGACGTGGATCTTGATCTCGCGCGGCGCGCGGCCGAACAGCAGCGCATGCACCAGCCCGTGGCCGGCCTCGTGCACCGCCAGCAGCGCGCGGAAGTCCGCGTTGCTGCGCTGGCGCAGGCGGCTGATCTCGAAGGGCGCGGCGATCGCGTGCGACTCGTCCCGCCAGTGCGCGATCAGGCCGCGGGCGTCCGCGGTGAGGCGCACGTCCGCGCCCGCTTCGGTACCGGCCTGGGCGCCGCGCTCGATGGCCCACAGCGCCGCCTTCGACAGCCCCGCGCCCAGGATCGCGTGCAGCGACGAGAACAGCGGCCGCGTGCCCTGCGCGGGGAACACCGCGTTGGCGTAGATCTGCTCGCGCACGCTGACGGTCAGGTCGAAGCGCAGGCCGCAGCGCGCCTCGGTTTCGCGGGCGTAGCGGTCGCAGCCCTGTTCGATCAGCTGCTCGTACGCGCGCCGCGACAGCGAGGGATAGACCACGTGCTCGTTGCCCAGCCGCGCGACCTGCTCCGGCTTGAAACGCTTGTTGAGCGCCTGCTTGACGTCGATGACGCTGAGCTTGCCGGTCACGGCGTGGAAGGTGTCGGCATCGCTGTCGCAGTCGTCCACGCTGGTGGCGAGGTCCTCGTACATCTCGTCGAGGTTGCCGCAGACGAAAACGAGCAGCCGGCTGTAGTCGGTCTCCCATTGCTGCTGACCGTCGCGGAACGCGCGCAGGCGGGCCTGCACCTCGTCCGGCGTCCAGGCCATGATCTCCATCAGCGGCATGTCGAGCTTGAGCGTGCGCTGCAGTTCCTGCGCCTCCCAGCTGCGCAGCTTGAAGCGCAGCTTGGCCGCGTCGGCATCCGCGTCGACGCGCTCGGCGTCGAAGGCCGCCTCGGCGATGGAAGATTCGATGTCGACCAGCAGCGAGAGCGACGGCGGCAGCTTGCCGTCGGAGAGCAGCGCCCACACGTCCTGGTAGCGCTCGACGCGCACCTCGTCGCGCTTGGCGTTGATGGTGCGGAAGCGCTGGAACTCGTCGAGCGCGAGGATGCCCGGCTCGCCCTCGCGGATGCCGGAGCGCCCCAGCATCCCGGAGATGCTCTGCGCGCCGCGCATGCCCGCGCCGTTGGAGAAGCCGTCCATCTGCACTTCCACGAAGCGGTCGTAGAAGCCCAGCAGCTGCGTCAGGCGGCGCACGAGCTGCGTCTTGCCGGTGCCGGTCAGGCCCCAGAGACAGACGATGACGGGCCGCGAGACGAGCTCGGGCAGCACGTACCACGCGCGCACCGAATCGATGACGCGGTCGATGATGGCGTCGATGCCGAACAGCTCGGTCTTGAGCTGGGCGGCGACGTCCTGCAGCTGCCGGTTTCTCTGCGCCAGCTGCGCGCGCAGGTCGTTGGATTCATTCATCCCATTCCTCTCGTCGCAGCAGCGCCTGCAGCGCCACGCGGTCGGCGCGGCGTTGCGCGCCGCGGCTCTGGATGTGTTGGCCGGCGCCACGCAGTCCACGTTGGGCCATCGCGCGCGCCACGGGGTCGCGCGCACCGGGGCCCGTCTCGGGCACCAGCGTCATGGCTTGTTTCATGCGGCGCAGGGCCTTGACCCGCCCCTCCTGGAGGGCGCGGGAACGGAGTTGTGCACTCATTCGGTTTCCGAAAAGCAAAAGCCCCGGCTCGATGGCGGCGGGGCTTTGCATAAGCCGCGCGGTCTGAGGCCGTATCTGTGAACAGACACGGTTCAGCCGGGGCTCGGGAACCGTGTTCAGTCGATCGTCGAGATGAACAAGGAGGACATAAGAGGGATCTCCGTCATGCGGGCGCTGTCGTCGGCGCCTTCAGCAGTGGACGCGGATGATGCTGAGCACGGGCCCGTCGCGCACGTGCGATTCGTCTGCGAGGCGCGGATGCGTTGCGGCGCGCCAACGCGCTGACCACCTGCGACAGGCGCCACAGGCGCGACAGCCGGCAGGCAAGTCCTGGCACGCGACAACGGCGGACGTTGATGTCGTGACCGCCGCGGCCCGGCTGTCGCCGTCAACCTTGCGCGAGCGCCTGCGCTTCCAGCTGAGCCTGGAGGCCGTCCGGCAGCTTCAGCTGGCGGGCCAGTTCGTCGAGGTAGGCGCGCTCCATGAAGCTGGTCTCGTCGACCATCAGCAGGCTCGCGAGGTACATCTCGGAGGCGATCTCGGGCGTCGTGGCGGCTTGCGCCACCGCGGCCGGATCCAGCGGGCGGCGAAGGACGTCCTCCTGCCAGCGGCGCAGCTCGGGATCGTCCTCGACGCGGCTGAGCGCCTGCTCGATCAACTCGCGCTCGCGGTCGTCCAGATGGCCGTCGGCCTTGGCCGCGGCGATCATCGCCAGCAGCACGGCGCGGCTGTGCTCCTCGGCCTCGTCCTGCGGCACGCGATCCAAGGTGCGCGGTTCGGCAGTCAGATGCGCTTGAGAGGAGGGCGTGGAGCCCGGCGCCGGCGTCGGCGCCTGTCCGGGGGCTTGCCCCTGCGCCCGCTGCTGCGCTTGCCAGGCCGTGTAGGCCTTGTACGCCATCAACCCAAGCGCGGCGATGCTGCCGTACTTCAGCGCCTTGCCGCCGTAGCTGCGCCCGCGCTTGCTGCCGAGCAGGGAACCCAGCACCCCGACCACGCCGGCACCCGCCCCGAGCTTGCCGAGACCGCCCAGGTTGCCGAGATTCCCGAGGTTGCCCAGCCCACCCAGGCCGCCAAGTCCGCCAGAGCCGCTACTGCCCGGGACGCCGGCGCCGCCACCCTGAAGCAGGTCACGGCCCGATCTCAGCAGTTGATCCAGAAGTCCATGCGCACTCATCGCCAGCCCCTTTCGACACGGTAGAAGAGTCTGTCAGTTGAGGGCGTCGGGCGATATCCCCAGTCCGATCGTCCTGTCGACGGATGCGGTCCGGCCGGCTTGTTCGGTCACCTCGGCGGTGTTATCGAAAACATGTGCGCATCCCACGGCTTGCCGTCCACGCCACGGATGCGATGGCGCAGCAGGCCCTCGTAGTGCGCGCCGCTGCGGCGCGCCACCGCGAGACTGGCCTCGTTGCCGTCCGCCACCACGATCTCCACGCGCATCAGCTGAAGCTTGTCGAACGCATGCCGGCTGAGCGCCCGCACCGCGGAGCTGGCCGCGCCCTGGCCCTGCCAGGACGACCGCACCCAGTACCCGAGGTTGCAGAACGGGTGCACCGCATGCAACGAATTGAGCCCGCCGCCGCCGACGTACGCGCCGGTCTCGCGGTCGAAGATGCCGAACTCGTAGCTGGTGCCGCTCTGCCAGCCGCGCGCGCAGTGGTCCAGCCATTCGGCGCCCTCGGCGGCTGAGAAGCCCGCGTGCGCCCATTTCATCCATCGTCCGATGGCGGCATGCGACTCGCGGACCGCGGCGACGAAGTCCGGCAGATCGGCGGGCCGATACGGACGCAGAACGAAACGGCCCTCGACCAGTTCGACGCCCGGCGTGCCCGGCGCGACCACGCCGTCGTCGTCCCAGACCTCGCCGGCGAGTTGCCTGGCGCAGGCCAGCGTCGAACGGTTGTAGCGCGACAGTCGTGGCGCGAGCACGGCCAGCGCCAGCCCGGCCGCCTCGTTGCCACGCCCTTGCGCCGCATAGGTGAGCGCCAGGATGGATCGCGCCTCGTCATGCAGCGGCCGGTCATGGCCCGGCTGCATGTGATGTGCGAGCTCGCCCAGGAGCAGGGCCTCGCTTTCGTCGAGACGCTTCAACCAGCGCAGCGTGCTGGCGAGCTGGATGACCGCGCGCGTGCGGCGGTAGGGGTCGAGGCGGCCGCTGTCGAGCGCGGCGCGATAGAGCGTCTCGGCCTCGGCCTCGAGGCCCGCCGTGTCGCGCGCGCAGGCGCGTTCGAAGAGGGCGCGCGCATCGCCGTCGGGACGTTCAGCGGCGAGCGCGTCCACCTCGTCGACGATCTGCGAGCCGGTGAGATCCGGCGCGCGACGCCAGACGTCGTCGATGCGCAGGGACCAGTCGTCGTGGAGGGGAGCGGGTGCGGTCATCGGGCCAGTCTAGCGATTGCCCCGGAACCTGCTGGAAGTCTGCAGCACGATCATTGCGATGGTGGCCGCGGCCATCGCCCCGGTCGCCAGCCAGGCGAGCATCGACAGACAAGGCGGCCGTCGCGTCGGGCCGGGCGGTCATCACATCTTCGGCTGGCCGTTGGAGGCCATCACCCCACCGTCTACGGGAAGATTCACGCCATTGACGAAGCGCGCGTCGTCGCTGGCCAGGAAGGCCACGACCGCTGCGATGTCGGCGGGCTCGGCAGGCCGGCCCAGCGGCATCCGTTCCATGAAGCGGGCCACGAGGTCCTTGTCCTCCAGCATCTCCTCCGTCATGCCGGTCCGGGTGAGCGACGGTGCCACCGCATTCACCCGCACACCCTTGCCGCCGAAGTCCAGCGCGAGCGAGCGCGTGAGATTGACGACGCCGCCCTTCGCCGCGTTGTAGGCGCACATCCCCCAGTCGCCGGACAGGCCCGAGACCGACGCGGTATTGACGATGCAGCCCTGGCGCTTGAGCAGCTCCGGCATCGCCGCGCGGCAGCCGTGGAAGACGCCGCTGAGGTTGACGGCGAGCGTCTCGTTCCAGTCGTCCAGCGAGACGGCGAGGGCGTCGCCCTCGGTCCCGATGCCCGCGTTGTTGACGATCACGTCGAGGCCGCCGAAGCGCTTCACCGCGGCGGCGACGAGGGCCTCCACCTCGTTGAACTTCGAGACGTCCGCCGCCTGCGCCAGCGTGCGCTCCTGCGGCAACTGCTGCGCGACCTGCTGGAGCTTGTCCTCATGCCGCGCGCAGATGACGACGTTGGCACCCTCCTGGGAGAAGCGCTCGGCGACGCCGCGTCCGATGCCGGACGACGCGCCGGTGACGATGACGGTCTTGCCCTTGAATCGTTCCATACCGGTCTCCTTCGAATGGGGAAGGAGAGGCAAGGCGAGTGCCCGCCGGCGAGGACAAGGACGAGGCGCCATGGCCGGCTATTGCTCGAACACCACGCCCTTCACCGGCAGCGCCGGCGCCTGCCACGCGTAGGTGCGATGGAGCACATTGCGCTCGTCATGCATGCCGGACCAGCGCAACTGCAGCAGTTCGGCGAGCGTCCATCCGGCCCAGTCGACGCGGAACGGGCGCGAGGCCGTCGCGGGATCGAAGCCCGCCTCGCTGCGCCACAGCAGCGCCGGGATGCGGTAGCCCGAGGCCGTCCCGGGGCTGTGGCCCGCGTGGTCGCCGCCGTGCCCGACCTCCTGGCCGTGGTCCGACACGAACATCCACGCGCCGCGTCCGCCAGCCGGCAGGTGACTGCGCGTGAGCCGCAACGTCTGCGCGACGATGCGGTCGTGGTAATGGATCGCGGAGTCGTAGTCCTGCCGGAATTCGCGCACCCACGCGGCGCGACCGTCGCGCGCCATCGCGGTGTCCACGGCATCGCCGTCGTCGTCATCGAAGGGATGCTCGCCCGGCGGCATGCGCAGCCGGTAATGCGGGTGCGCGCCCAGCAGGTGCACGACCACCAGCTTGCGCGACGCCGGATCGGCCAGCGCCTGTTCGACTTCGTCCAGCAGCTCCCCGTCCAGCGAGCCGGACGAACGCCCCGGCTGCCGGTTGATCATCTCCACCACGTCGGCCAGCCGCGCGTGCTGCTGGTCGACGGCGACGTCGTCGTGGTTGCTCACCCACCAGACCTTGTAGCCCGCGCGCTTCGCCAGCGCGAGCAGATGCTGCGTGCTCCCGGCGGGATCGTCCTCGTCGCGCTCGCCGAAACTGAACAGGCCGCTCAGCGACGCGACCGTCGTCGCCTGCGTGGACCAGGCATGGCGCAGCGTCAGCAGCCGGGACGGCTCCTCGGCGCGCAGCGCGATCAGTTCCGGCGTCGTGGCGCGCGCGTAGCCGTAGAGGCTCATGTTGTCGCGGTTCACGCTTTCGCCGAGCACCAGCACGACGGTCGACGGCGTGTCCGTCGTCATCGTGGGCGCCGCCGCCCCCGCATTGCGCATCAGCTGCTCGCGCTGGACCTGCTGGTCGGCCCAGTTGGCCCGCAGGTCGGTGACTTGCTGTGTCCACGCCGGCCAGAACAGCAACGGATGATGCCGACGCCAGGGCTTGCTCAGGTGGGCGAGGGCGCACACGGCCAACACCACCAGCAGGGCGGCGCGGGCGCCGCGCGAGAGCGCCGTCCGATCCCCCGTCACGCGCGTGGCGAGCGTGATCGCGACGCCGGTGAGCGCGAGCATCCCGATCAGCGCGGCGACCGCCAAGGCCATCGCGGGCGCCTGCGAGCTCAGATATTCGATCGATTCGCGCGGCGTCGTGTTGGCCGCCGCGGCGAGCACCAGCGAGCTGTCCGGCGCCGCCTGGTATTCGCGCTGCAGGAAACCACGCACCGCGCCGTCGACGAGGAACGCCGAGATCACGAGGAAGGCCGTGGCCCAGCGCACGCGACGCCAGGCGGGGCGTTGGAGGGGCCACGGCAGCCAGAGCAGGACGGGGAGGGCAAGCAGCCCGACCTGCGCCGCACGTCGGCTGTCATGACCCGCCAGCACCGCGCCGGCACAGGCGAGCGCGAGCAGGCCGAGGGCGCCCCGGCGCAGCAGCGCGGGGCGCTTGAAAATCGAATCGGACATCAGACCGGAGGAGGGAGCGAAGGCGCGGAGTCTACGCACCCGCTCACAACATCGGTCTCAGGACCTTCCAGACGTTGTCCAGCATCACCGGATGCGCCTTGGCCAGCGGATGGATGCGGTCGCCCTGGAACCACTCGGCCATGTCGGGCCGGTCGGCCACGCCGGCCAGCAGGAAGGGCTGCAGCGGCACTTTCTCCTCCTGCGCGACGGTCTTGAAGCTGCCCTCGAAGTCGCGCGCGTAACTCGCGCCCATGTTCGGCGGGATCTGCATGCCGACCAGCAGCACCTTCGCGCCCGCCTCCTTGCCGGCCTGCACCATCGCCTTCAGGTTCTCGCGGGTCATCTTCAGCGGCAGACCGCGCAGCGCGTCGTTGCCGCCCAGTTCGATGATCAGGTGGGTCGGCCGATGCTGCTTGAGCAGCGCCGGCAGCCGCGAGCGTCCGCCGGAGGTCGTGTCGCCGCTGATGCTGGCGTTGACCACCTCGGCGGGCAGCTTCTGCGCCTTCAGCCGCTGGTCCAGCAGCGCGACCCAGCCGCTGCCGCGGGCCAGCCCGTACTCGGCCGACAGGCTGTCGCCCAGCACGACGATGCGGCGCGGCGCGGCCGCCGTCGCCGCATGTCCTTCGGTGCGGCCTTGCGCCGAGACAGGCCCGGCCAGGACCCCCGCCGCGACGAAGGTCGCGGCACAGGCGCTACAGTGCAACATCCATTCACGGCGGCGCATCTGCGGTTGATTCATGGTTCAGAACATCCTCGAAGTCGATCACGTCAGCAAGTCGGTCCAGGATGCCGACGGCGTGCTGACCATTCTGCATGACATCAATTTCCAGCTGCAGGCACGGGAATCCGTCGCCATCGTCGGCGCCTCGGGCTCGGGCAAGAGCACGCTGCTGTCCATCCTCGCGGGCCTGGACACGCCCTCCGAAGGCACCGTGCGCCTGCAGGGGCAGAACATGTTCGCCCTCGACGAGGACGGCCGCGCCGCGTTGCGCGGGGCGCATCTGGGTTTCGTGTTCCAGAGTTTCCAGCTGCTGGCGCACCTGACGGCGCTGGAGAACGTCATGCTGCCGCTCGAACTGCGCGGCGAACGCGACGCGCGGGCTCAGGCGAAGCTCATGCTGGAACGCGTGGGGCTGGGGCAGCGCCTGTCGCACTATCCGCGGGTGCTGTCGGGCGGGGAGCAGCAGCGCGTCGCGCTCGCCCGCGCGTTCGTGCAGCAGCCGGCGCTGCTGCTGGCCGATGAGCCCACCGGGAGCCTCGACTACGCCACCGGCGAACAGGTCATGGCGCTCATGTTCGAACTCAACCGGGAACTCGGAACCACGCTGGTGATGGTCACCCACGACCAGAGCATCGCGGCGCGGTGCGAGCGGCAACTCAAGATCTCGGCGGGACACCTTCAGGACATCACGATGGCGGATCTACCCGCCTGAAGCCTCACGCGCGCATCGCGCGTTCGCGCAGACGCCGTCTGCGCTCGAAGCGGATCACGGCCCACCAGCCGATGTAGACGATCACGTAGAGGACCAGTCCCAGGACGGCGCCCGCCAGCGGCAGGCCCACCAGCAGCGGCGTGCCCAGCTCGGAGAGCCATTGGCTCAGCGCGGGCCACCAGCTCGCCGGATCGCCCCAGTCCAGCGCCAGCTCCTTCGGCGCCGAGATCGGGCCGTGGATGCCCAGGACCTGACGCCCCAGGAAGATCGCCAGCGTCCAGATCGGCACCAGCGTCAACGGATTCGTCAGCCAGGTCGCGGCGATCGCCGCCGCGACGTTGGCCCGGCAGGCGATCGCCACCACCGCCGCCAGCAGCATCTGCGTGGGCAGCGGAATGACGCCCACGGCCAGTCCCAGTCCCGCGCCCAGGGCCACGCGCCGCCGGTGCGCCACCCACAACCAGGGGCGCTCCTTCAGGTAGTGGCCCAGCCACTTCAGTCCCGGGGTCTGTTCCAGGGACTCGGGCGAAGGCAGCAGTCGGCGGGCAAGGCGGGAAGCCGTCATGGGGTCGTCAAGCGATCATCAGATGTGAAAAGCCCGCGCGGCTGACCTGCAGCGGCGCGGGCTCTGAACAGTACAGCAAAGACTGTTCGGATCGGCGATCAGTTCTGGGAGAACTTGAAGTCGGTCTTGGCCTTGGTGCGCAGCTCTTCCTGGAACTCCGCGACCTTCTGCTGCTGCATGCGCTGGATGATCTGGGCCTTGACGTCGTCGAAGGCCGGGAACTGCGCCTGGCGCGTCTCTTCCAGCTTGATGATGTGATAGCCGAACTGCGACTTCACCGGCTCCTGCGTCATCTCGCCAGCCTTCAGCTTGCCCAGGGCGGCGCTGAACTCAGGCACGTAGGCGTCCGGCGCGGACCAGCCCAGGTCGCCGCCGTTCTGGGCGGAACCGGTGTCCTTGGAGTTCTTGGTCGCGAGGTCCTCGAACTTGGCGCCGCCGTTGAGCTGCTTGACCAGCGCCTTGGCGTCCTCTTCCTTTTCCACCAGGATGTGGCGGGCGTGGAATTCGGTGCCCGAGGCCTGCGCCTTGAACTTGTCGTACTCGACCTTGGCGTCGGCGTCGGTGATCGGGTTCTTCTTCGCGTAGTCGGCGAAGAGCTCACGGATCAGCAGCGACTGGCGCGCCAGTTCCATCTGGTTCTTGTAGTCGTCGGTCTTGTTCAGGCCGCGCTTCTCGGCTTCCTGCAGGAAGATCTCGCGCAGGACGACTTCTTCCTTGACCTTGTTTTCCATCTCCGGGCTGCGCGGCTGGCCACCCTTGGTGATCTGGCTGATCAGCACGTCGGCGCGGGCCTTGGGCACCGGCTTGCCGTTCACGATCGCGATGTTCTGGGCCAGGGCCGGCAGCGACACGGCGCCGATGACCGCCACGGTGGCGGCGAGCACAAACTTCTTCATGATGGGTAAAGGGCCTTTCGACTCTCGGGTGAGCGTGAACGCTCCAAAACAAAGCGCCGACTGGCGGCGCTGCTAGAGACCTGGTTTCTGTTGTTCGTCGGGCGCGCGCGCATCGATGGCTAGCGCGTGGATGCCCTTCTGCATCAGATCGGCGAGGGCATCATATACGAGCCGATGCCGATGGACCCTGGGTAAACCGGCAAAGCGCGCGCTGACGATTTCGAGGTAGTAATGGCCCCCTTCGCGGGCTCCCGCATGCCCCGCGTGGTGCGCGCTGTCGTCGCGCAGACGCAGCGAGACCGGCGCCAGCGCCGCCCTCAGGCGCGCCTCGATCTCGACCGACGGCGTGGCCGCCACGGCCGGCGGGGACCCCGATGCCGACGGGGGATTCCCGTTTCCGCCGCCGCCGCTCATGGCTTGGGCTCCTCGACCGTCGCCTCGGATTCCTGCGGCATGTGCCGGCCCATGTAGAGCCCGGTGCCGAGCGTGAACAGCACGATCAGGCCGGTCACGCCGAACACCTTGAAGTTGGCCCAGGCCTCGGTGCTGAAGGAGTAAGCGACGTAAAGATTGGCAAAACCGAGGGCCGCGAAGAAGACGATCCACGCCAGCGTGAGCCGCGTCCAGGCCATCTCGGGCAGTTCGACCTGCGGGCCGAGCATCTTGCGCAGCAGGTCGCGCCCCAGGACGAAACGGCTGACCAGGAACACCGTCGAGAACGCCCAATAGAGCATCGTCGGCTTCCACTTGATGAAGGTCTCGTTATGGAAGTAGACGGTGGCCGCACCGAGTGTGGCGACCAGGCCGAGGCTGATCCACAGCATCAGGTCGACCTTGCGGCCGCGCAGCTTCAGGAAGATCACCTGCAGGATGGTCGCCAGCATCACGACGATGGTGGCGAGCAGCACCGGCGCCTCGGTCGGGCCGACCTTGCCGCCGGAGACCAGGAAGCCCAGGTGCTCGGTGGCGAAGGCCGCCGCCCAGTCGGGCTGTCCGTCGGCGTACTTGAACGTGACGAAGAACAGCAGGAGCGGCAGGAAATCGAGCAGAAGCTTCATTCGGTCGGGATCGGGTCGGGATCGGTACGGCGGCGCTCAGCGCCGGGGCTCGAAGTCTATCGCGGCGGAATTGATGCAGAACCGCTCGCCCGTCGGGTCCGGACCATCGGGAAAGACGTGGCCCAGGTGGGTGCCGCAGTTGTTGCACCGCACCTCCACGCGGACCATGCCGTGCGTCGCGTCGACGACGCGCTCGACCACCTCGGCGTTGATCGGCTCGTAGTAGCTGGGCCAGCCGCAGCCGGCGTCGAACTTGGTGTCGGCCTTGAACAGCGGCGTGCCGCAGCCGACGCAGTTGTAGTTGCCGGCTTCCCAGTGGTCCCAGTACTTGCCGGTGAAGGCGCGTTCGGTCGCGGCATGGCGGGCGACCTGGTACTGCGTCGGGTCCAGCTGCTCGCGCCACTCGGCATCCGTCTTCTTGACGGGGTATTCGGTGTCGCGGTCGCGGTCCTGATCGGTGGCGTTTTGGGTGAACTTGTCGTAGCGGCTCATGATGAACAGGAAACCTCCAGCGTTTGCGCCCAGTCGGGCGGGAAGCCGGCGTCGGACGCCAGCGCGGGCTCGTCGAACGGACGTCGCAGCACCTCCAGCAACCGGCGCACTTCGCTGAAGTCGCCGGCCTCGGCCCGCTGGATCGCCGTCTCGGCCAGGTGATTCCGCAGGACCACCGCCGGATTGACCGCGCTCATCCGCCGGGCACGGGTCTCAAGTGCGGCCATCGTCTCGATCTTCAAGCGCGCCGCATACCGCGTCGCCCACGCGTCGAATCCGGCCCGGTCCACGAACAGGTCCCGCAGGCCCGCGTTCGCCGGGGCTTCCAGCGCCTGCGCCGGATCGAAGCCGGCCAGCCGGCGGTGCGCGATCGTGTAGTCGGTGTGATGCGTGGCCAGCAGACGCAGCCAGTCGTCGATCAGCGGGCCGTCCTCGCCGCGTTCGTCCACCTCGGCGGCGAGGCCGAGCTTCGCGCGCATGGCGCCGAGCAGCGCGGCGCCGAAGCGCTCGCGGTAGATCTCCAGCGCCTCGATCAGTTCGTCGCCGGCCGCCTCGGCGTCGGTGTCGATGTCGGGCATCAGCGGCAGCAGCGCCTGCGCCAGCGCATGCAGGTTCCAGAACGCGACCTGCGGCTGCCTCGCGAAGGCGTAGCGGCCCTGATGGTCCGAGTGGTTGCACACGTGGCCCGGATCGAAGCCGTCCATGAAGCCGAAGGGTCCGTAGTCGATGGTCAGGCCCAGCATCGACATGTTGTCGGTGTTCATCACGCCGTGCATGAAGCCCACGGCCTGCCAGGATGCGACCAGTTCGGCGGTCTGCGCCGCGACCTTGGACAGCACGGCAGTCACCGGATTCGGCGCGTCGGCGCAGTCCGGCGCGTGGTGTCGGACGAAGAACTCGAACAGCTCGCGCGTGCGGGCTTCCATGCCGTGATGGGTGAAGTGCTCGAAGTGGCCGAAGCGCAGGAAGCTGGGCGCGACGCGGGTCACGACGGCCCCGGTCTCGACGCGCTCGCGCTGCACCTTCAGCGCCGTCGAGCCGGTGATCGCGAGCGCCCGCGTCGTCGGGATGCCGAGCGCGGCCATGGCCTCGGAGCAGAGGAACTCGCGGATGGAGGAGCGCAGCACCGCGCGTCCGTCGCCGCGACGCGAATAGGGCGTCAGTCCCGCGCCCTTGAGCTGGAGCTCGAAGTGCCCGTCCGGACCGTCGACGCCGCCCAGCAGCAGCGCGCGCCCGTCGCCCAGCTGTCCGGCCCACACGCCGAACTGATGGCCGCTGTACACGGTGGCCAGCGGCCTCATGCCGTCCAATCGGGCATTGCCGCTGAAGGCCTGGAGCGCGCCGGGTCGGGTCCACCAGTCGCCGGGCCAGCCGAGCATGGCGGCGCAGTCCGCGCTGGTGGCGACCCAGTGCGGGTCGGGCAGTCCGGTGCCGGGGAGTTCGGTGAAGAAGTCGGGACCGAGCGTCGCGAAGCGATGGGTCCAGCGTTCAGGCTCGGCGCCTGGGAAGTCCGCGGGGAGGGACGCGTTGAGAGGCGCATTCATCGTGTCAGTTTACCGAGCGCCCCATGGCCCTGCGGCCCACGGGGTCCCGATGCCGGCGTCCTGCGGACGCCGGCTCAGCGCTTGTCCAGCGCATAGGCGCGTACATGGTCGCCCGGTGTCGTTCCCGTCGATCCGTGTCCGCCCGCGATGACCAGCAGGTACTGCCGGCCGTCCGCGCCCAGGTAGCTCATCGGGGTGGCCTGGCCGCCGGCGGGCAGGCGGCTCTCCCACAGGACGCGACCGTCGTTGACGTCGTAGGCGCGGACGTAGTCGTCCATGCTGCCCGACAGGAAGGCCACGCCGCCCGCCGTCATCAGCGGTCCGCCCAGGCTGGGCACGCCGAGCCTGAACGGCACCGGCAGCGGCGAGAGGTCCCGCACCGTGCCGTTGCGATGCCGCCAGACGACCTTGCCCTCGTTCAGGTCGACGCCGGCCACCGTGCCCCACGGGGGCGCCTGGCAGGGGATGCCCAGCGGCGAGGTGAAGGGCTTCATCTTCGCGGCGAAGGGCGCGCCGAAGTTCTCGTTCAGCGCCGGCAGCGCGCCCTTGGGCGGTCCGCCGTCCTGCACCAGCAGCGAGCGGTCGTCGCGGCGCGGCACCAGCGTCGAGGTGAAGCCCAGCACCGCCGGCGTGGTGAAGGCGATGCCGCGCACCGGATCGACGGCGATGCTGCCCCAGTTGAAGACGCCGAAGTTGCCGGGGTTGATCAGCGAGCCCTGCTCCGAGGGCGGGGTGAAGCGGCCTTCGTAGCGCAACTGGTGGAAGGCGATGCGGCACCAGAGCTGGTCGAACATCGACACGCCCCACATGTCGCGCTCGCGCAGTTCCGGCGGATTAAAGGAGATCGCCGAGACCGGCTGCGTCGGCGCGCTGAAGTCGCCCGCCGCCGCGCCCTGCGGTGCCGGCGTCTCGGTGACCGGGAACACCGGCTTGCCGTCGCGGCGGTCCAGCACGAAAAGCTCGCCCTGCTTGGTCGGCTGCACCAGCGCGGGCACGCGCTGGCCCTTCACCGTCAGGTCGACCAGCACGGGCTGCGCGGGCACGTCGTAGTCCCACAGGTCGTGGTGCACCGTCTGGAAGACCCAGCGCAGGCGGCCGGTCTCCAGGTCGAGCGCCACCACCGACGACGAATGCTTCTCCACCGCCGCCGGGCGCTTGCCGCCCCACTGGTCCGGCGGCTGGTTGCCCATCGGCAGATAGACCAGACCGAGCGCCTCGTCGACGCTGGCGACCGACCAGCTGTTGGGCGAGTTGGCCGCATAGGTCTGGCCGGCCGCGATCGGCGCGGTGGCGTCGGGATTCGCGGAGTCCCAGTTCCAGACCAGCGCGCCGGTCTCGACATCGTAGGCGCGGATCACGCCGGACTGTTCCTTCGTGGACGCGTTGTCGAGCACGGTGCCGCCGACGATCACCAGCTTGCGCGTGACCACGACCGGCGAGGTCGAGTAATACGCGCCCCGCTGGGCGTTCGGCATGCCGGCCATCAGGTCCACCGCGCCCTGCTGTCCGAACGAGGGACAGGTCTTGCCTGTCGCCGGATCGAGCGCGATCAGCCGCGCGTCGGCCGTGGGCATGAAGAGCTTGGCGGCGCAGGCCGCCGGCTGGGCGCCCGCCGCGGCCATCGCATCGGGCGGCGCCTGGTAGGACAGGCCGCGGCAGGTCAGATGCTGCAGCGCGAGTTCTCCCCGCACCTTGGGGTCGAAACGCCACAGTTCGCGGCCCGTGGTGGCGTCGAGCGCGAGCACCGTCTGATGCGGCGTGCACAGGAACAGGCGCTCGCCGACCTTCAGCGGCGTGACCTCGAAGGTGGTCTCGACCGGATCGCCGGGACGGCCGCGGACGTCGCCGGTGCGGAAGTCCCAGGCCAGCTTGAGGTCGCCGACGTTGGCCGGTGTGATCTGCGCCAGGGGCGACCAGCGCTGGCCGAAGCCCGTGCGGCCGTAGGCGTGCCACTCGCCGTCGGGGACCGAGGCCGCGCCGGAGGCCGCGTCGCCCGGCGGACGTGCGGCCCCGTTGGCCGGCATCGTGCCTTCGACCGCGTGAACGTCGCGTGTCCATGACGTCAACGCGACGACAACGAAGAGCCCGAGCGCCGCCGCGAGCGCGAGCGCGGGCGGGCTGCGCCATGCGACGCGTCGGACATCGTCCACCGGCAGATGACGCCGCATCGTCGGCACCAGGGCGAGCAGCGCCGCGCCGATGATGAAGGGCACGCCCAGGCGCGCACCCAGCGGCCACCAGTCCAGACCCACCTCCCACAGACTCCAGACGAGCGTGGCGAGGAAGTACAGCGCGTAGCCGAGCACCGCCTCGCGCAGCCGACCCCACATCAAGGCGCCGATGACGGCCCAGGCCAGGCCCGACAGCGCGTAGTACCAGCTGCCGCCCAGCGAGGCCAGCAACCCGCCGGCGGCGAGCATGACGAATCCCAGGATCAGCAGCGCGGCGCCGAGGACGCGGGCCAGCCAGGGGACGGGAGCGGGGGACGGGGCAAGGACCTTGGACATCGAGTCGCCTGAAGCGCCGCGGGTGCGGCCATGCCACGGCACGGCAAGTGGCGTTCCGGCGAACACGGCGAACACGACGAACGGGGCGGCGCGCGGCGCCCACCCAGCGGCTCATGACCTTTCATTCCTTGTCGCCCTGGACGACTGACGTCCAAACCTCCTACGGTTTCGAACCGGCGTTCTTCGATCGCACGCAGGCCCAGGAGGCCATATCCCCCGTGGTGACGACGGGATCCGGGCCGACGAACGCCCCGGAGCGTCCGCCGGGTTACGACGAGCCCATGCTCGCGAACGATTTCCGCAAGCTCAACGGCGAGTTCCTGAAGAGCACCGACGCCGAGCGGGCCCGCAGTGAGTGGACCGTTGCCTTCGAGACGATCCTCGACTTCGCACGCGCTCACCGCCTTCAGAAAGCCCAAGACCAACTGGTGGCGCTGCGGGACTTCCGGCGGGACAACCTTGGACCGGCCGTCGGCGGCGAAATCGAGCTCTACCGGCCCGACTACAAGCCCTGGATGGAAGCGGTGGCCCAGCACCTCGGCAACGATCGCATCTCCCTGGAGGTCCGTTGCGAGGCCCTTCAGCGGATCGACGGTCTGGGCGCCTGTCCGGCGCGCCACCGCGATGAGTTCAGACAGGCGGCGCTATGGCTCAAGGGCATGGGGGGCGGGCTCGGGGAATCCGTGTGGTGCAAGTTCTCCGCGCTGGCCCTGGGGCAATTGACGGAGCTGCTGCGTGCCGAGCCCCAGCTCGCAGGCCACGATTTCACCACGCCGCACGCCCTGACCCCCTTCGCCGCGGCCCTGCGCCTTCCGGGGTTCTCACGGGCGTCCGAACGGCAGGACGCTTACGTGCTCGACATCCGTCTCTACGGGGAGGTGATCCGGCGCTGCGCAGCCCGCCTGGAGGAGCGCCTCACCATGACCCTGGTCGCGGAACGGCTGGCCGAGGAATGCCTGCGGGACGTCCACCGGACGCTGAGCGCCAAGGTCAGCGGCGTCGCGATCGATCTGTGCGACGGAACCGCCCACTGGACGCGGCTCCAGGAAACGATGGAGAAACTCCCGGCGCGTTACGGCGATCTTCAACTCCTCGACGTCGTCGACCTGGACGAGGACGGCTTGCCCCGGAGCCTGACCGACGACACGCGCCTCCTGACCCTCCGGATCCGGGGGAACATGACGCGACTGCAGATCGCTCCGGCGCCCAGGGAGACCTTCCTCGAGCGGCAGGGCGTCGCCGGCGATAGCCGGTGCTTCATGCTGTTCGAAGACAAGTGGCCGTACGTCGTCGAGGGCGGGAGCGGCAAGGACTCGACGCCGCGGCGGCGCCTTCCGACGGCGGCCGAGATCGACGGGCTGCTTCGCCCCGCGCCGGGACCACACAGTCCGTCGACGCGCCGGTTCGACGAGACGACCCGGCGCGTGCTGACTGCCTACGCCGACGCGCTGCGGACCAAGGACCTGGACCCGGCGGCCGCCACGCGCGAGCGGGTCGCCGCGAACCCGACGGTCGAAGGACTTCGCATCGTCATTGAACGACAGGGGCTGGACGACCGGGCCTTGACGGCGTGGCTCGACGACGCGGCGCCGCGGTGGGACGCCGCCGCCCTGGACGACGCGTTGCAACTGCTGATCGGCAGTCGCCGCGCCGCGCCGCTGGCGGCGCTCCTGGCGGCTTGGCGGGTCGAGGGATTTGCGGACAGTTGGCAGCGATGCGTCCGGGACCAGGCGGTGCGCGACCGCGCGCTCAATACGGACGCGCGGATCCAGGGACGTGATGCGGACGGAGATCTCCCAGACGGCGGCAGGCGCCCGCCCCAGCAGCAGATGCTCGCCCGCATCGAGCAACAGCTCGGCGCCGTCGCGCCCCTGGCCGCCACGCGCGTGTGCCTGCAGGCGTTCCGGGAGCGTCACCCGCCCGGCAGCGATCGCAAGGAGGCCTTCGGATTCTCCCTGCACGAGACGCTGGATGCCCTGCGCCGCGTGCGCGCCGGCCCCGCGCGCCTGCTGACCGTGCCCCTGCTGGCCGAGGACGGCGGCTTGTCCGAAGCGCTGGAATCGACGTTCTTCGCGCACAACGCCGAGCGCTTGCAAGATGAACTCGATCTGATCTTCAACGTCGCGATCGGGCTCGAGCTGAGCCCCGAGGAGACCGCCACCCTGCTGCAGGTCACCAGCCGCGATCGCATTCCCGTGCCGTCGCCGTTCGGGAGCGCCGCGTTGCTTTCGGGACGTTTGTTTCTCGTGGACTGCCTCTTCGACTGGGTGACCAAGATGTTCCGACGGGGATTGCTGGATCCCTCGGCGGCGAAGCGCGTCCTCCTGCCCGACGCGCTGGAGGCCGCGCAGGCCGTGCCCCGAGTGCCAAACGGTAAAGTGTTCCAGGCCTTGCAACGCTACCTGGAACGTCTGGACACCGCTCGCGACCTGGGTCTGCTGAAGTCCTCCGACCTGGTGGTGGCGGCAGGCACGTCCTCGGACACGCCCGGGGCCTTGCTGCGCTCCGCCGCGGAACGTGGCGGGGCGGTGGCCGCCGCACTGCTGGAGAAATGGCGTTCGAAGCACCGTTGACGACGCGCCGGTCAGGCGGGAGCCAGCCGGCCTTCCACCCGCAGCAGCGTCTCCAGCGCCTGGCTGCGCAGGCCGTAGAAACGCTTGATCTCGTCGAGCTGCGTCAGCAGCTCCGCGCGTCGCGCCGGGGTCGGGTCTTGCGGGCGCTTCACGGCCAGCACCATCTTGTTCTTGCTGGTGTGCTCGAGCGCGATGAACTCGATCACCTGCGTGTCGTAACCCATGAGCTCCAGCAGCAGGGCCCGCAGCGAATCGGTCACCATCTCCGCCTCCTGGCCGAGGTGGATGCCGTGCTGCAGCAGCGGCCGCAAGGCGGCCGGCGTCGTCATCTGCGGCCGGATCTCCTTGTGGCAGCACGGCGCGCACATGATGACGCGCGCGCCGCTGCGCAGGCCGAAGTGCATCGCGTAGTCGGTGGCGATGTCGCAGGCGTGCAGCGCGACCATCACGTCCAGCGGCTGGTCGCCGCGCTCGCGCACGTCGCCGTGTTCGAAGCGGAGGCCCTCCAGTCCGTGACGCGCCGCCGCCGCGTTGCCCAGCGCCACCATGTCCTGCTTGAGCTCCACGCCCAGGACCGACGGGGTCAGGCCTTGCGCCCGCAGCCAGTCGTGCATGGCGAAGGTGAGGTAACCCTTGCCGGAACCGAAGTCGGCCACCCGCACCGGCCGCGGCGTTGCCTCGGGGGCGCCCCCGGCCGCGTCCAGGCCGGCCTTGCGGACGGCCGCGCCGAAGATCTCGATGAACTTGTTGATCTGCTTCCACTTGCGCGCCATCGCCGGCACCAGCGCGGGCTGACCCTTGAGCTCGTGCGTGACGCCGAGGTCGCGCCAGAACGGGCGGTCGGGGGAGAGCTCGCGCGGCTTGGTCCGGTCGTGCCCGACGGGCGCCGCCACGCTGCCGGCACCTGCCACTCCGCCGGCGCCCGCCACGGCGCCGGCACCGGAAGGACCTGACGCGTCGTCAGCGGCGGATGCGCCGGCCGTGCCGCCCTTCTTCCCCACCTGCAGCAGCGGCTTGCCCTTGCGGCTGAAGCGCAGCTGGACCTCTTCCGCCAGCGTATCCAGATGCGCCTGCTGGAAATCGCGGCCCAGCAGGGCGTCGATCAGGGCGAGGCCCTCGTCCAGCGGGTGGTTCTTGGTGACGTCCTTGGTCTTGTGCCGCCACAGGAAGCTCAGCGCGCGTTCGCCGCGCAGCTCGATGTCGCGCACGGTCAGGCGCTCGATGCTGGTGTCCTCGCCCTCATGGCGGCCCAGCAGCAGGCGCTGGAAGCGGCGTTCCGCCAGCGCGGTGCGCAGCAGGCGCAGGAAGCGCTGGCGTTCGTCCGGGGCGGACGTGGACGGGGAGGGCGTGAACAGGGGACTTCCGGATGACATGAGGCGGATTGTCCCGCCATTCCGGCGGGCCGGTCATGCCGCCGGGCCATGCCCCCGTCACGCCGGCCGGTCGAGCACCAGCAGCCAGTGGCCTTCGCCGACGACCTCGTCGTCCCCGTTCGTCAGGGTGAAGCTCAGTCGCTGCCGCGTGTCGCCCGTGCGCGGCGCGATCGTCAGCGACGAGGGCGGCGCACCGGCGCGCCGGCGCAGCGCCTCCCGGTGCAGCCAGGCCAGCACTTCCGGCGGCAGGCGGGCGTGATCCGCCCACGGCGGCGGGAAATGCGCCGCCATGAGCGTGCGCGCCTGCGGGGTCTGCCAGGTGCAGTGGCCGTCGCGTTCGCGCACCGCCATGCGGGCCGTGGGCGGGCGCGGCTCGACCGGGACGGCCGTCGGCGGCGGCGCCATGAGGCCCTCGATGCGCTGCAGCAGATCGCTCATCCGCACCGGCTTGACCAGGCACTCCGAGGCGCCGGCCTCGCACAGCGCCTCCACCCCGTGCGGGCCGCGCGCGCGGCTCAAGGTCAGCACCGGAACGCCGCTCCCGGCCAGGCGGCGCAACAGGGCCAGCGGGCCGTCGCCGGGCAGCTCGGGCAGTTCCATGTCCATGATCACGAGGGCCGGTCCCGCGCCCAGTCCGTCGGCGGCCGCCAGCGCATCCGCGGCGCGGAGCAGCTCATAGCCGCTCTCTTCGAGCACGGCGGCCAGCGGCTGTACCGCCAGCGCCTGCACGACCAGCAGGCGGGGGCGGGCCGCGCCAGGCGGGCGAGGGGGGCGAGCGGGATCGGACGGCGGCAGGGCGGGCATAGGTTCCACCATACAAGTCCCGTGCCCGCCGGTGGCGCGTGCGGGGCGGCCAAGCCTCGAACTCCGGGGCGTTCACCCCGGTTGCGCGGCGATCGGCGCCGCCGGCGCTGACGCACAATGGCCGGCGCCATGGACGATACCCCCGCCTCGCCCGACATCGACCCGACCGCCCCGCCCGCCGGCGAGGGGGCCGCGCCTGTCGCCGCGCCCACGCCAGCGGCCCCCGCGGCGCCGTGGGAGGGGCCGACGCCCGACGTCGTCGCCTGGCTGCTGGTGAACTGGCACAACAAGCATCCGCTGGCGCGACGCCTGGGCATCGCCGACGTGCATACCGTCGGCGCGGTGGCGCTGCCCTTCATGGCGCAGGCCTTGCCCAAGGAGCCCAGTCTCGAAGGCGGCGCCGCCGTCGAAGCGCCGCCGGCGCCGGCGAAGCGTCGTCTGCCTTGGCAGCGCAAGAGCGCGCGTCCGGGCCCCCGTCCGGCGTGGATCGATGAATTCATTCCCGGCCTGAAGACGACGGCGGTGGCCGCGATGGCCCTGGACAACGGCTTCACCACCGCCCCCGACGAGCTGCCGCTGCGTCGCGTCGACATCGACGAGCGCGCCCTGGCTGCGGCGGCGAACCAGGCTGGTGCATGGCCGATGGAATTGGTGCTGCTGAGCGCCGCTTTCGATGCGGGCCCGGCCCGTCGCCGCGTGCTCGTGGGGCGTCGCGACCAGGTGCTGGGGCAACGCGCGCTGGATCCGGCGCGGCTGGGCGTGGCCGGCAGCATCGCCATCCTGCTGCTGGTCGCGGCCGTCTGGGCGCTGTGGCCGTCTTCCAAGCCTTCGGAACAGGCCCTCGCCGCGCAAGCGGCGGCGGAGGCGGCTTCGGCCGCGTCGGCGGCGGCTGCCGCCCGGGCGGCGTCGGATGCAGCGTCGCAGGCCTTGGCCACGTCCGCTGCCGCAGAAGCGGCCTCGGCGGCTTCTGCAACGGCGGCCGCGACGCAAGCGGCGTCCGGTGCGAGCGCGGCCGCCTCGGCGCCTGCCGAGCAAGCGCCGACGGCCTCAGCCCCGGCGAGTTCGGCGATCCCCAGCATCCGTCCGTCGCTGCACAGCGGCGTCGGGCGCGCCCAGCGGGACACGGAGCAGGCCGCAGCCGCCGCGGCTGCGGCTGACGCCGTCAAGGCGGGCAGCGGCAGGGCCGACGACGGCAAGGCGGTCGACGGCAAGGCGGTCGATGGCAAGGCCGACGGCAGGGCGGAGGCCGCGATGCCCGGCAGCTCGGCGGCGGACGGCAGCCGCGTGGCCGTCGACGAGACCGGCCTGAGCAGCCTGATGAAACGCGATCCGGCCACGCCCGGCGCGAAGGTGGTGGCCCTGGTCGGTGCGCCCTACAAGTCCAAGGCCGAGGCCGAGGCGGCGCTGGCGCGCATGCGCGAGATGGTCGGGCAGACCACCGGCGGCACGTCGCCCAGCGGCGGCGTCTTCCAGACGAAGGAAGGCTGGCGCGCCGCCGTGTGGCCCTTCGGCAGCCGCGAGGAAGCGCAGCTGATCAACGCCACGCTGCTGGCCCGCGGCGTCCGCGGGACGCGCGCGGTCGACTTCTGACCACGGCGGGACTGGCCAGCCGGCGGACCTCTCGCGCCGAACAGAACCGTCCCTGACGCGGACTGCGTGGCCTTCCCTTGTTGAAAGCTGCGCCATGCCCCATGTTTCCGCCCCTGCGTACTGGACCTCGTCGCCACCGATCGGTTTCACGGCGGAGGCTGCTGTCCCGGGGGGCGACTCCCGGAAATTGGACCTACCGGAACTCGCGACCCAGGTCGAGCGTTATCCCGCTCATTCCGCTCATTCCGCTCATGCCGTTCATCGCCTGCTCCTGGGGCCCGCAGACCCGGACCGACCGAGCAACCTGCATCTGGCCACCCAGCGTGGCGACAAGGCGACCGTCCAAGGCTTGCTGCACCTGTTCGAACACTGTTCGAAGCAGGGCAAGCTCACGCCCACGCAATGCTGCGAACTCCTGCGCGGCGATGGCGCCCGACGAGGCAGTGAGCCAGGCCGCGATAGCGCCCTGGCGATCGCGATCGGCGGGTCCGGGCAGATGCATCGCGCCTTGATGTTCTATTACGTCCGCGCCTTCCTCGGCGAACGGATCACGGTCGGGGGCTTCGAGTCGCTCATGACGGGATGGCTACGGTCCGACACGGCGGCGAGGACGGCGGCGCTGGACTCATCGGCGCTGGAGGACTGGCGGCACTACTTCATCCACTGCGTATGGGCGGCATATGACGATCATTGGCTGGGGTCGGCACCCTTGGTGAGGATGATGACGCTGGTGGGACACGACCTGCGCGTCCGGCCGCGGGTCGGCTCACTCAACCTGTTGACCGGGGCGTTGACCCCTGGGTCCGAATCGACGTCAAGCGTCGTCCTGCAAGCGTCCCGCCCAGGCCGGATGGCGCAACGGCTGGACGAGTCCGCCGTGCGCTCCATCGGACCGACGCTCGACTCAGCCAAACATCGGCGCCGACTGCTCGCGCCCCCCATGCCGCCGCAGCGCCAGGCTCCGATGGTTCACGACCATCCCGTCGACGCGGCACGGGGCCGTCGCCGGCTGCTGGCCCCTGCGGATGGCCTCGCAGATGCGCGGGACCGGTATCAGGACCGGTAATCGGCGTTGATCGTCACGTACTCGTGGCTGAAGTCGCAGGTCCAGACCGTGGTCTGCGCCGGACCGCGGTTCAGGCCGACGCGCACGGTGATCTCGCTCTGCTTCATGACGCGCTGGCCGTCCTCTTCCCTGTACTCGGGACGGCGGCCGCCCTGCGTGACGACGTGGACGTCGTCCAGGTGCAGGTCGATCAGGCTCTGGTCGAGGTCGTCGATGCCGGCATAACCGACCGCCGCCAGGATGCGACCGAGGTTGGGGTCGCTGGCGAAGAACGCGGTCTTGACCAGCGGCGAGTGCGCGATCGCGTAGGCCGCCTTGCGGCACTCGTCCTCGTCCTTGCCGCCCTCGACGACGACCGAGATGAACTTGGTCGCGCCTTCGCCGTCGCGCACGATCGCCTGCGCGAGCTGCTGCGACACCGCCACCACCGCGTCGCGCAGCGCGCGGCCTTCGGCGCTGGTCAGCGAGGTGATGCGGTCGTGGCCCGCCTGATGCGTCGCGATCAGCACGAACGAGTCGTTCGTCGAGGTGTCGCCGTCGATCGTGATGCGGTTGAAGGACAGGTCCGCGGCTTCCTTGACCAGCGGCTGCAGCAGCTCCGGCGCGAGGACCGCGTCGGTGGCGACGAAACCGAGCATCGTCGCCATGTTGGGGCGGATCATGCCGGCGCCCTTGGAGACGCCGGAGACGGTCACCGTCCTGCCGCCGATCGTGACCTGCTTCGAGCAGGCCTTGGGCAGGGTGTCCGTGGTCATGATGCCGGCGGCGGCCTCGCCCCAGTTGTCGGCCTTCAGGGCGGCGATCGCGGCCGGCAGACCGGCGACGATGCGGTCCACCGGCAGCGTTTCCATGATGACGCCGGTCGAGAACGGCAGCACCTGCTTCGGATCGAGCTTCAGTTCGGCGGCAAGCGCGTCGCAGGTCTGGCGCGCGCGGGCCAGGCCGTCCGCGCCGGTCCCGGCGTTGGCGTTGCCCGTGTTGATGACGATGGCGCGGATCTCGGTGCCGGCGGCGAGGTGCTCACGGCAGACCTGCACCGGCGCGGCGCAGAAGCGGTTGGCGGTGAAGACGCCGGCGACGCTGGCGCCTTCATCGAGCGCGATCACGGTCAGGTCGCGGCGGTTGGCCTTGCGCACCCCCGCCATCGTGACGCCCAGGCGCACGCCCGGCACGGGCAGCAGGGATTGCGGATCGGGAGCGGTCAGGTTGACGGGCATGGCGGTCGGATCGAAAAGGGGATGGACTCACCGGGCAGTCCAGGCGCCCGGGACGGATGCGCGGGATTGTAGGAGTCGTTGCGCGACCGGACGGCGACCACGGCGCGAGCCTGGCGCGACGAAAAAAAGCCCGGTCCCTCGTGAGAGGGCCGGGCAAGTGCGCTGTGACGCCGCCTGAACGTCCCGACTGCTGGGGGCGTGGCGCTGCGGCGTGGCGGATGTGAAGCGCGTGCGCGCCGGCCATCGGGCGACCCGTGAAGGGCCGCGGCCTGGGCGCGAGGATCGTTGAGGACTCAGTCGCCGTGAGGCGACGGCGCCGGGAGGGGCCTGGCCTTGCGGAGTTGCGGGCAGGGACGCGGGTGCGTGGACTGCGGGCTGGCGGGCGTGCGGCGTGTCGTCATGCTTTGCATCATCGCCTTTGGCAAAGAATCCGAGACGAAAAGAACAGGGCGCAAATCCGGCCAAACAAGTGGCCGGAATTTGCGCCCATTTCCGCGTCTCGGGTGAACAGGCGCGACCCGCGCGCCTGTCGCCGCACGCAGGCCTTACTTGACCGTCATCCCGAAGGTGTTGGCGATGAAAGCCAGGATGTCCGCGCGTTCCTCGATGATCTTGGAGGTCGGCTTGCCGGCGCCGTGGCCGGCCTGCGTCTCGATGCGGATCAGCTTGGGCGCGGGGCCGGTGTCGGCGGCCTGCAGCGTCGCGGTGTACTTGAAGCTGTGGGCCGGGACGACGCGGTCGTCGTGGTCGCCGGTGGTCACCAGGATGGCCGGATACCGCGCGCCGCTCTTGATCGTGTGCAGCGGCGAGTAGGCCTTGAGCCACTGGAAGTCGGCGGCGTTCTCCGCGCTGCCGTAGTCCGAGGTCCACGCCCAGCCGATGGTGAACTTGTGGAAGCGCAGCATGTCCATCACGCCGACCTGCGGCACCGCGGCGCCGAAGAGATCGGGGCGCTGGTTCACGACCGCGCCGACCAGCAGGCCGCCGTTGGAGCCGCCGTTGATGGCGAGCTTCGCGGGTTGCGTGTACTTGCTGGCGACCAGGTATTCGCCGGCGGCGATGAAGTCGTCGAAGACGTTCTGCTTCTTGGCCTTGGTGCCGGCCTCGTGCCAGGCGGCGCCGTACTCGCCGCCGCCGCGCAGGACGGCCAGCACGTATACGCCGCCCATCTTCATCCAGGTCGCGGCAGTGACGCCGTAACCCGGCGTCATCGGCACGTTGAAGCCGCCGTAGCCGTAGAGCAGGGTCGGGTTGCTGCCGTCCAGCTTCAGGCCCTTGCGGTGGGCGATGAAGATCGGCAGCTTCGTGCCGTCCTTGCTGGTGACGAAGACGCGCCTGCTTTCGAACTGGTCGGCCTCGAACGCGGTCTGCGTGCGCTTGAACAGCTCGGCCTTGCCGGTCTTCGCATCCAGGCGCCAGATCTCGCCGGGGGTGGTCAGGCTGGTGTAGCTGAAGAAGGTCTCGGGGTCGTTCCACTTGCCGCCGAAGCCGGCAGCGGTGCCCACGCCGGGCAGCTGGATGTCGCGCACATGCTTGCCGCTGGGGGCGTGCACGCGCACCAGCGTGGCGGCATCCTGTAGGTAGCTCAGCACCAGCTGGCCGCCGACGCCGCTGGCGGCGGTCAGCGCGTCCTTGGTCTCGGGCACCAGCGTGGTCCAGGTCTTGGGATCCTTGGCCGTCCAGTCCTTGTCCAGGTCGATCGCGATCAGGCGGCCGCGCGGCGCGTCCTTGTCGGTCTTGACGATGAGGCGCTGGCCGTCGAGCACGACGGGCGCGTACTCGGCGTCGAAGCTGACGGTCAGCGGCACGGGCTTGGCGCCGGCGTAGCCGCCCTTGCCGTCCAGCGGCAGCAGCATCAGGCCGTTCTTGCGGGCGGAGCCCTTCCAGATGTTGATCAGCGCGAGGCGGCCGTCGTCGGTGACGTCGACGTTGAAGCCCCATTCCTTCTCGGCGGGGTTCTCGGCGACCAGCGTGTCGGCGGACTGCGGCGTGCCCAGGCGGTGGTAGTAGACCTTCTGGAAGTAGTTGGCGCCGGTCAGGGCGGCGCCTTCCTTGGGCGCGTCGTAGCGCGAATAGAAGAATCCCTTGCCGTCGGGCGTCCAGGACGCGCCGGAGAACTTCACCCATTCGATGGTGTCGTCCAGGTCCTTGCCGGCGTCGAGGTCGCGGACCTTCCAGGTCTGCCAGTCGGAGCCGGCGCCGGCCGTGCCGTAGGCCATCAGGCGGCCGTCGTTGGACACGACGCTGCCGGTCAGGGCGACGGTGCCGTCCTTGGACAGCGTGTTGGGGTCGAGCGCGACCTGCGGCGTGTCCTTCAGGCTGCGGGCGGTGTAGAGCACCGCCTGCTGCTGCAGGCCGTTGTTGCGGGTCCAGAAGTAGCGGCCGCCTTCCTTGTAGGGGACCCCGAACTTCTCGAAGTTGTAGAGGTCGGTGTAGAGCTTGCGCGCGGGCAGGCGTTGCGGCATCGCGGCGAGGAACTTGTCGGTGACCGCGTTCTCGGCCTGGACCCAGGCCTTGGTGTCGGCGCTGTTGTCGTCCTCGAGCCAGCGGTACGGGTCGGCGACGGTGGTGCCGTGGTAGTTGTCGGTCTGGTCGACCTTGCGGGTGGCCGGGTAGCTCAGGCCCTGGGAGGTCGGGGACGACGCGGAGGTCGTGGCGGCGGCAGGGGCCGCGGCGGTCTGTGCGGTGACGGCCGTGCCGGTGCCGAGCCCGACCACCAGCGCGGCGGTCAACGAGAGGCGGGTATGCATGCGATGTGCTCCTGGAGTCGGGAAGCCGCCCCGCGCGGCTCGTGGCCGTGCGGTGCGGTGCGCGGGGATTGTGCCCCGCGGTCCGTGGGGTGCCTTTGGTCAGGGCGGGGAACTACGGGGTGGACGAACCGCGACGCCGTGTCGCCGTCGCGGCTGGCTCAAACTGATCGTCTTTCGCGATCGACCGACTTGTCCGAGTCGTTTTGGGCTCTGGCTCGGTTCATGATGCTGGGATGTCAGCCACGTCTTGGAACGCGCACAAAGAGCGGCAACCTTCGAGTCCTTCCAGTCAGGCGAAGCTATCGCCTGCACGATGAAGTCATCGATCCAACCCTCTGGATTCGACGGATCATCCATACCTCCCGGCACTGGCCGGGGATCGAGTTGCCAGACTGACCTGCGGCTAGAAGTCCCACCTCGCCTCCACCTGGAACGTCCTTCCCGGATACGGATGGAAGTTCCAGTACTGGTAGTTGTTGAGGTTGTCGACGCCGGCGGCGAGGGTCCACTGCCTGTCGATCTTCCACTGGGCCCGCAGGTCGACGGTGAAGTACTTGCTCGCCGCCATGTAGGCGAAGCCGTTGACGTCGCTGTTGTCGAGCGTGCTGAACTGCTTGCCGCTGTAGCGCGCGCCCAGGCTCAGGCTGAGGTCGTCGCGGGCCTGCCATTGCGCGAGCACCGTGGCGCGCCAGCGCGGCACGCGCGGCTGCCACTTGCCGATCGTGTCGCCCGGCACCGTCGCGTAGCCGGCGTTGGCCAGGATGATCGAATCGGCGAAGGTCACGCTGCCGGTCAGGGTCACGTGTTGCGGCAGACCCGCCGTCCCGCTGAACTCGACACCGCGCGTGCGGATACGGTCAATGTTCTGCACCGTGTTCGCATTGGTCGCGACGTTCAGCTGCGAGTACAGCGCATCGCGGCTGTCCTCGTGGAAGAGCGTCACCCGCAGCGCATCGCGATCCTGCCCGGTCCATTCGGCGCTGAGTTCGCTGGTCCAGCTGCGCTCGGCCTTCAGGTTCGGGTCGTTGTTGATGAACTGCCCCGCCGCGTTGAAGCCGCCCTGGAACAACTCGCTGACCGTCGGGAAGCGCACCGCGCGGCCGGTGCTGGCCTTGATCACCCACTGCTCGCTCAGTCCGTACGACAGCGCCGCCTTCGGCGACCACGCAGTCTGCGCGCGTGACGGGTGGTTCCGCAGGTTGGTCGTCGACTGCGTGACGCCGTCGAACGATTGCCAGTGCTCGCCGCGCAGGCCGAGCACCGCCGTCCAGTCGGGCGCGAAGGCCCAGGCATCCTGGGCGAAGACGGCGCGCACCCGTGTGTCGCCGTCGAAGCGCGAGGTCAACGCGCCGGCATCGCCCGACCGCCAGTCCGTGAGCGCGGAGACACGCGTGCGCAACCGATAGCGCTCCTGCGACACGCCCGCGTCGATCGTGTGATCGCTGCCGTCCGGCGTCCAGGTGAGCTTGCCGGACAGCGTGTTCCAACCGGTGCCCGCCTGGTCGGTGAGTCGGCCTGCGTTCGCCGCGGTGCTCGTCGGCGCGTACGCCCGCGAACGGTCGGCGAGGTAGTCGTACAAGCTGCCCGACACCTCCCACCCGAGCCCGTCGCGCACACGGCGCTTCAGCGAGATCGCGTGCATGCGGTGCTCCAGCTCGTCGCGTGTCTGCGGGAAGTCGCTCGCGCTCAAGCTGTAGCCCTTGCCGTCGATAGTCACCGGCTGCGTGATGCCGCCGCCAGCGCGGTGGTCGATGGTCCGCCCGTTCGTATCGGTCAGGAAGCTCTGTGAGCGACCGTCGGAGTCGTTGCTCCACAACCCGAAGACATACATGGCGCGCAGACCGGGCTCGAAGTCGTAGGCGAGCTTCAACTTCGCCTGATCCTGCACCGTGTCGTACTGCGTGCCGCTACCCAGCAGCAGCCACGGCTGGTTGCTCCGGTTGAGGCCCGCGACTGCGCCGGTGACCGGCACGGCGCCGGCGGCGGGTGCCGACGAACTCAAGGTCCGCGTCGCGAAGGTCTGAGGCTGTCCCTCGCTGTCGGTGCGGCCGGCGTGCAGCCACCACGAGAACGCGCCCTCCGCGCTGCCGATCGACGCACTGGCCTGCTTCGCGTCGTAGTCGTGTTTGTGGCCGTACAGATCGTTGGGCTGATGGCTGTAGCCCACCCGCGCGTGCGCCTCGAACCGGGTCGGCATGCGCGTCTGGTAATCGACGACGGCGCCGACCGCATTGCCCGAATACGCCGCCGAGAACGGCCCGTACATCACGTCGACACGCGCGATCTCCTCCGGCGACACCAGACCCCAGCGCGGCGCAAAGGTCGCGCCGTTGCCGAGCAGGTTGGACAGCAGGATGCCGTCCGCGTAGACCAGCGACCGCGCGCTGTTGCCGGTGCCGGAGGCTCGTGTCGAGAGCACGGCGTGGTTGTAGTCGCCGATGTAGCGCTTGCGCACCAGCAGGCTGGGCAGGTACTTGAGCGCGTCCTCGGCATCGGTGGCGTTGACGTCGCGGGCGATCGCCTCGCCGGTGACGCTCTCCATCGTCGTGGGAATGCGGCTCGGCAGCGAGGTCGGCGCCGCGCCGTCGACACGGACGATGCCCAGCGACTGGGCGCGAGCGGGAGGCAGGGCAGGGGCGAGGACGGAGGTGTCGACGGCGGCGTCCTTGGCGACATCCTCGGCGGCGGACACGGTGGTGAACGCGGCCGCGCAAGCGGACGCGATCACCGTCAGCGCGCGGGCTCGAAGCCGACGCGCACGGGAAATGCTGTGCATGGAAAGGAACTCCAACGGAAATGAAGGAGCACCGGCGTCAGGCCGGTGCGACAGACTTCAGACCGTCAGGGGAGGGGCTCTCGCGGGCGCGCTGCGCCAGGCATGGGCCGTGACCGTCGCGCTGAAGAAGCGCTCCGGCAGGCCGTGGCGCAGTTCGGTGCGCAGCGGCAGCACCGCAGGCACCGGCGGCAGCGGCACCGCATCCTGGTGCAGGTGGCAGAACGCACAGTGCTGGAACAGCGCGTGGTCCTGATCATCAACGCCACTGTCCGCCAATCCCGCTCGCAGCTCGGCAGCTCGCGGGCCCACCACGCTGGATCGGCAGATCTGCGTCCACGGCGCCAGATCCCCGTTCAGGGCCTGCGCCGCCATCGACGCCGCCGGCAGCAGCGCCGCCAGCCAGAAGACCAGGACGGTCATCCAGCGGGCAATGGCGGTGGGGGAATGCAGACGCATGACGCGGCGGATTCTAGGCGCGCCGCGCCGGCGGGCGCTCAGCGGGACTGCAACAGATCGAAGAGCGTGCGAGCGACGACCTTCGTTGCCCGGCGCAGGTCCTCCAGCTCGACACGCTCGTCGGAACGCTTGGCATGCGACGCCAGCACGGTGCGCGGTCCGGCGCCGTAGATCGCCGCGGGAATGCCGTGCTCGCCGTAGAGGCGCACGTCGGTGTAGAGCGGCGTGCCCGAGGTCGGGATCGGTTCGCCGAACACCGCCTCGCCGTGCCGCTGCAGTGCTTCCACCAGCGGACGGTTGCCCGGCAGCGGCTTGAGCGCGCGCGCAAGCAGCAGCCGCTTCACGTCGACCGTGACCCCCGGGCACGAGGCCGCCGCCTTCGCGATGACATCGCGGATCTCCGCCTCGACGACGACGGGATCCTCTTCCGGAATCATCCGGCGATCCAGCTTCAGCGTGACCTTGCCCGGCACGACGTTGGTGTTGGTGCCGCCCTCGATGCGTCCGACGTTCAGGTACGGATGCGTGATCCCCTCGACCTTGGACGTGACCTCGCGATAGGCGAGGTTGCGCGCATAGAGCGCGTTCAGGATCACGACTGCGCCCTGCAGCGCGTCGATGCCGGTGTCCGGGATCGCGGCATGCGCCATCTTGCCGTGGACCGTCACCTCCATCTGCAGGCAGCCGTTGTGCGCGGTGACCACCTGGTAGCTGAAGCCGGCGGCGATCAGCAGATCGGGTTTCGTCAGCCCTTGCTGCAGCAGCCAGCCGGGTCCGAGTTCGCCGCCGAATTCCTCGTCATAGGTGAAGTGCAGCTCGACGCCGCCCTTGAGCGAGACGCCCGGTGCGTCGATCTTTGCGGGACCTTGCGCGGCCAGCGCCTCCAATGCGCGCAGCGCGAAGGTGTAGGTCGAGAAGTCGCTCTTGCTGACCGCGGAAGCGCGTCCGAAGAGCTGACCGTCGACGACCTCGCCGCCGTAGGGATCGTGCGTCCAGCCGTCGCCCGGCGGCACCACGTCGCCGTGTGCGTTCAGCGCGATCACGGGACCGCCGCCGTCGGCGCCGAAGCGGCGCCGGACGATCAGGTTGGTCAGCGATTCGAGACCGTACTCGCGCACCTGCGCCTGCGGCACCGGGTGCTGCTCGGCGACATAGCCCATCTCCGCGAGCAGCTCCGCGGTGCGCGCCGCATGCGGCGCGTTGTTGCCGGGTGGCGTGTCGGTCGGCACACGCACCAGCGCCTGCAGATAGCGCACCTGCTCGTCGAAGTGGGCGTCGATCCACGCGTCGAGCGCGTCGTAGGAGGCCTGGGAGGCGTGCTCGGCCGCGTGCTGGGACGAGGATTGGGAGGAAGCGGTCATGGGGTGTCGGGTCCGGGAGATCGAGGGGCGTTCACAGCCGGTCGAGCAGCGCGAGGAAGGCCCGCACGCAGAGCTCGGTGTCGTCGTTGCTGATCGCTTCGAGGGGGTTGTGGCTGATGCCGAGGTTCAAGCCGCGCTGGAACAGCATCGCCTGCGGCATTGCCTGGTGCAGCTTCATCGCGTCGTGGCCGGCGCCCGAAGGCATCCGGTGCACCGGCAGGCCGAGCGTGTCGACGGCGGCCTCCCAGCGCGACTGCCATGCCGCATCGCTGGGCGCGGCGGCGGCGGCTTCGGTGCGCTCCAGCGTGACGCTGACGCCGCGGCGCTCGCAGATCTCGGCCAGGCGCGCGCGCACGTCGGCGTCGAGCGCGTCGCGCGCGGCGTCGGTGGTCGCGCGCAGGTCCAGGCTGAATCGGCACCGACCCGGGATCACGTTGATCGATCCGTTGGGCACTTGCAGCTGGCCGACGGTGCCGACGACCTCGGGCACGGCGCCGGCGCGTTCCTCGACATAGAGGATCAGCTCCGCCACGGCCGCCGCTGCGTCACGCCGACGGTCCATCGGCGTCGTGCCGGCGTGCGAGGCGAGTCCGCGCACCTCGCCGACGTAGCGCAGGCTGCCGTTGATCGAGGTGACGATGCCCAGCGGCAGGTCAAGCTCGTTGAGCACCGGTCCCTGCTCGATGTGGACCTCGACGAAGCCGAGGTAACGCGCGGGATCGCGCTTGAGCGCTTGAATCGCCTCCATCGTGCCGGGCAGTCCGGCGTCTTGCATCAGGTCGCGCAGCACGACGCCGTCCGCGTCGGCCTGATCCAGCCACGCCGGATCGAAGCGCCCGACCAGCGCGCTGGACCCCAGGAAGGTCGCCTTGTAGCGCTGGCCTTCCTCCTCGGAGAAGCCGATCACCTCGATGCCGTGCTTGAGCCGGCGGCCCTGCCGCTTGAGCTCGCGCACGCACGCCATGGGCACGAAGATGCCGAGCCGCCCGTCGTACTTGCCGCCGTTGCGGACGGTGTCGTAGTGGCTGCCGGTGAGCAGCCGCGGCGGCTCGTCGGCCGGTCCGCCGTGCCGGTCGTGATGCTCGCCGTGATAGACGCCGACGACGTTGCCGACGGCATCGATGCCGACTTCGTCGAACCCGCACTCGCGCATCCAGTCGGCGAGTTGCGCCGCCGCGGCGCGATGCGCCTCGGTCAGGTAGAGGACGGTGAGCTGACCGTTCTCCGCGAAGCCGGGATCGGAGAACCGCGCGAGCGACTCCGCCCAGTCCCAGACCTGGTTGCCGAGCGTCGGCACGACGCCGGACGTGTTGCCGAACTTGTCGTTGAGCCGGATCTCCGCGATGCGGTGGATGTTGCGCAGGCACTCGGCGCGCTCGATGTCCGGGTGTCCGTTCAGGCGCCGCGCGAAGGTGTCGATGATCTGCTGCCGCGACAGGCCGTCGCCGCGCGGGCCGCGCACCGCCAGAATGAAGGGCCAGCCGAAGCGCGCGTTGTAGTCGGCGTTCAGCTGCTGCAGGCGGGCGAACTCTTCCGGCGTGCAGTTGGTGAGGCCGGCCTTGCTCTGCTCGTTCGTCGATTCCGCGGTGAGCGACTTCGCGACCATCGCCTTGCCGGCGAGCTCCGGATGCGCCCGGATCAGGCCGAGCTGCTCGTCGAGCGCGGCCTCGCGAACGACGGTCGCCATCGCATGCTTCAGCGCGGCGAGGCTCGCAAAGCCGCCGGCGGCGCGCAGCGCGAAAGCGCGTCGCGCGATCCACGGCGAGTGTTCGTAGACGCCGTCCAGCAGCGCGACGAACGCGTCCTCGCCGGCGACGTTCAGTTGATCGAGGGAGAGGGAATCGGTAATCATGGAAACGGTGCTCATCATCAGCCCCAGACGAAGGCCTTGTCCGCATCGAACGGATGCGTGGCGCGCCAGTGACGGGCGATGTCGATGCGGCGGGCGACCCAGACGCGGTCGTGTTTCTCGACGTGGTCGAGGAAGCGCTGCAGCGCCCGCATGCGCCCGGGGCGGCCGAGCAGCCGGCAGTGCATGCCGATGCTCATCATCTTGGGCGCCTCGGCGCCCTCCGCGTAGAGGACGTCGAAGGTGTCGCGCAGGTACTCGAAGAACTCGTCCCCGTGGCTGAAGCCCTGCGGCAGCGCGAAGCGCATGTCGTTGCAGTCCAGCGTGTAGGGCACGATCAGGTGCGGCGTCAGCGCGCCGTCGGTCTTGCGCACGTTGAGCCAGAACGGCAGGTCGTCGCCGTAGTAGTCGCTGTCGTACTCGAAGCCGCCGAAGTCGGCGACCAGCCGCCGCGTGTGGGGGCTGTCGCGGCCGGTGTACCAGCCCGACGGGCGCTCGCCGGTCAGCTGCTGGATGATGTCCATGCCGATGTCCATGTGCTGGCGCTCGATCGCTTCATCCACGCCCTGGTAATGGATCCATCGCCAGCCGTGGCAGGCGATCTCGTGGTTCAGCTCGACGAAGGCCTTCGTCAGCTCCGGATGCCGCTCCAGCGCCATCGACACGCCGAAGACGGTCAGCGGCAGCGCGCGTTTCTCGAATTCGCGCAGCAGCCGCCATACGCCGGCGCGCGAGCCGTATTCGTAGACGCCTTCCATGCTCAGGTGCCGCGCGGGGAAGGCCGGCGGGTTGAACATCTCGGACAGGAACTGCTCGCTGCCGGCGTCGCCGTGCAGCACCGAGTTCTCGCCGCCTTCCTCGTAGTTGAGGACGAACTGCACGGCGATGCGCGCCTGGCCCGGCCATTTCGCCTGGGGCGGGAACTCACCGTAGCCGATGAGGTCGCGGGGGTAGCCGGGGGAGACGACGGGTTTCATGCGGCGGACGTCCTGTCGATGTCGGAGGGGCGGCGCGCTCAGCGCTGGAGGACCGACTTGAGGTCCTGCACACGCGGATCGAGCCGCAGGTTGGCCTCGACGTTGCCGAGGTGCGCGTCGAGCAGCTTCAGCACCGCGCGCTTGTCGCGGACTTCGAGCGCGTCGACGATGGCGTCGTGTTCGGCCTGGGATTCGGCGGCGGAATGGGAGCTCTGGTACATC
>NZ_JARVXN010000002.1:0-44325 GCF_048957715.1 Mitsuaria sp. CC2
GAGCTGCGCGAGAGCAGGTCGTTCAGCAATTGCGCCAGCACCTCGTTGCCCTGCATGCGGGCGAGGACGACGTGGAAGTCCGCCAGCAGCCGCGTGCGGCCGGGGACATCGGTGCGCGCAACGGCTTCGCGTTCCTGCTTCAGATGCGCGCGCAGCTGCCTGATCTGCGCCGGGGTGATGCGCTGGCAGAGGTCGGCGAGCATCGCGGCCTCCAGCATCTTGCGCACTTCGAAGACCTGACGGGCTTCCTCGACGCTCGGCTGTGCGACGAAGGCGCCGCGCGCCGGCTCCAGCCGCACGAGCCGGTCGCGGCTGAGCTGGTTCAACGCCTGCCGCACCAGCGTGCGCGAGCAGTCGAAGATGTCCGCCAGCTGCTGTTCGACCAGCTTGGTGCCTGGCATCAGGCGGCGCTCGACGATCGCCTGCGTGATGGCGGCGGTGATGCGTCCGGTGACGGAAGCGCTGGCGTCGAGGTCCCGGGCGTTCATGGTGTGCGCAAGTGTATACACTTTGCACTTTCCTTCTTCCTTTCACCGAAGGCGCCGATGGGCAAGCTCACGACACACGTCCTCGACACCATGCACGGCAGCCCGGCCGCCGGCATGGCCGTGCGGCTGTACCGGATCGAGGCCGGCGAGCCGCGCCTGCTGCAGGCGCTGACGCTGAACGCCGACGGGCGGGCGGACGGTCCCTTGCTGGAAGGTGCGACCTTGCAGGTCGGCCGCTACCGGCTGGTGTTCGCGGTGGCCGAGTACTTCCGCAGCCGGCGGGTGACGCTGCCGGAGCCGGCCTTCCTGGACGAGGTGCCGCTGGACTTCGGGATCGCGGATCCGGGCGCGCACTATCACGTGCCGCTGCTGGCCAGTCCCTGGTCGTATTCGACCTACCGGGGCAGCTGAGGGTCTCGCATGCGTGCCTGGCAGACGCTGGCCCTGAGACTCGCGCGCGAGCCGGCGGTGCTGGTGCGCGTCGACGAGCTGCAAGGCAGCGGCCCGCGGGAGGTCGGTGCGTGGATGGCGGTGACCGCGGCCGACGTCGTGAACACGATCGGCGGCGGTCAGCTGGAATTCGACGCGATCGCGAAGGCGCGGGCGGCGCTCGCGGCGGGGCGTGTGATCGAGGCGCGCCAGCGCTTCGCGCTCGGGCCGTCGCTGGGGCAGTGCTGCGGCGGCGTCGTGTGGCTGAACTTCGAGTGGCTGGATGCGTCGTCGATCGCCGGGCTGGCGGATCGGCTCGGCGATCAGCGCGAGTGGCGCCGCATCGCGCTGTTCGGCGGCGGACACGTGGGCCGCGCGATCGTCGACCTGCTGGCGAAGCTGCCGGCGACGGTGCACTGGATCGACAGCCGCGAGGGCGTGTTCCCCGAGCCGCTGCCGGACAACGTCCGCGCTGAACAGTCCGAGCCGGTGCAGGGCGCGGTGCCGACGCTGGCGGCGGACTCGCATGTGCTGATCATGAGCTTCAGCCACGCGGAGGATCTCGACATCCTCGCCAGTTGCCTGAAGCGGCAGCGCGAGTCGCAGGATCTCCCGTACATCGGCCTGATCGGCAGCAGGAGCAAGTGGGCGACCTTCCGTCACCGCCTGGAAGCGCGCGGCTTCACGGCCGCCGAGCTGGCGCACGTCACCTGTCCGATCGGGATCCCGAACATTCCGGGCAAGCAGCCGGAGATGGTGGCGCTGTCGGTCGTCGCGCAGGCGATGCAGAAACCCGCCGAGCCGCTTTGAGCCCGTCCGGGACTGTATACACTTCGCTTCTCAACGTCGCCGCGGCGCCCGGATCTATTCAGCGCGACGCTTGCCGGTTCACAGCGCCCGCAGTGGTGGTCCGGATCTTGCTCGACGTTCGTTGATGGACAGCTACCTGCTTGACTGGGCCAATCTGCTGCTGCGCTGGCTGCACGTGATCGTGGCCATCGCCTGGATAGGCGCCTCGTTCTATTTCGTCTGGCTGGACAACCACCTGATGAAGCCCCAGGCCGAGGATCTCAAGTCCAAAGGCGTGGACGGCGAACTGTGGGCGGTGCATGGCGGCGGTTTCTACAACCCGCAGAAGTACATGGTCGCGCCGGCCAATCTGCCGCAGCACCTGCACTGGTTCTACTGGGAGAGCTACTGGACGTGGATGAGCGGCTTCGCGCTCTTCGCGCTGCTGTACCTCCTCAACGCCGATACCTACCTCATCGACAAGCGCGTCTTCGACTGGAGTCCGCCTGCGGCGATCGCGGGAGCGCTTGGCTTCCTGGCGGGCGGCTGGCTCGTCTACGACCAGATCTGCCGACGCTTCGGCCGCAAGGCCGACGGCTCGATCGGCAACGACGGCGTGGTGCTCGGGCTGATCGCGGTGGCGGTTGTCGGCACGGCCTGGGGCACGAGCCAGCTCTTCGCCGGCCGCGCGGCCTTCCTCATCACCGGCGCGATGCTCGCCACGATGATGAGCGCGAACGTCTTCTTCTGGATCATCCCCGGCCAGAAGCAGGTCATCGCCGACATGCGGGCGGGACGGCCGGTGGACCCGGTCCACGGCCAGCGCGGCAAGCAGCGCAGTGTGCACAACACCTACTTCACGCTGCCGGTGCTGATCGCGATGCTGTCCAACCACTACGGCATGCTCTACAGCCATGCGCAGAACTGGCTGGTGCTGGTGATGCTGATGGCCACGGGCGCGCTGGTGCGCACCTGGTTCGTGAAGCGCCACAAGGGCGTCGACGCCTGGCCGCTGCTGGTGGCGGTGGTCATGCTGCTCGCGGTGCTGATCGCCTGGCTGGCGCCGCAGCCGGCCACGGTGCCCGTCACGATGGCGCCGCCGGCGGCGACGTCGCCGGCAACACCTGGCACTGACGCGACCACGCCGGCGGTGGCCGGTTCGACCGTCGTGTCCTTCGAGCAGGTGAAGACCATCGTCAACGCGCGGTGCCTTGCGTGTCACAACGCGGCACTGGCACCCAAGCGCATCCAGTTCCACGAGCCGCAGATGATCGAGCAGCACGCCGCTGAAATCTACCAGCAGGTCGTGGTCCAGAAGACCATGCCGCTGAACAACGCGACCGGCATCACCGACGAGGAACGGGCGGCGTTGGGACGGTGGTTCAAGGCGAGGTGAGCCCCCGCTAGGGTCACCCCGGTGGCGCTCGTCGCTTCTGGAAATCAGAATCCAAAACAGCGTTTCAAAACTGAGAAACGAAGAGGATTCCGATGACCAAGCGCGTGGCCGTGATCGGCGAATGCATGCTGGAGCTCAAGGGCGAAGCCTTCGGTGCGATGACGCTGGGCTACGGCGGCGACACCTTCAACACTGCCGTCTATCTGCGCCGTTGCGGCGCTGCGGCCGGGCTGGAGGTGGCCTATGCGACCGCCGTCGGCGAGGACGGTCTCAGCGCCGGCCTGCTCGATCGCTGGCGGGATCAGGGCATCGATACGCGGCTGGTGCGACGCCTCGCGGGCCGCATGCCGGGGCTGTACATGATCGAGGTCGACGGGCGCGGCGAGCGCAGTTTCCACTACTGGCGCGACACCGCCGCGGCGAAGGCCTACTTCGACGCCGAGCGCACGCCGTTGGAAACCCACGCGGATGAATTCGACGCGCTGTACCTCAGCGGCATCACGCTGGCGATCCTGCCCGCGGACGGGCGTGAGCGGCTCTATGCGTTGATGGCCGCGATGCGCGAGCGCGGCGCGCACGTCGTCTTCGACAACAACTATCGGCCACGCTTGTGGAAAGACCGGCAGGCGGCGCGCGTCGAGTTCGAGCGCGCCTTCTCGCTCGCCACGATCGCCCTCGTCACTGCGGACGATCACCAGGCGCTGATGGATCTGCCGGACCTCGACTCCGCCATGGCGCATGCGAAAGCCTTGGCAGCGCCCGAGGTGCTGATCAAACGCGGCGCTTCGTCGACGCTCGTGCGTGCCGCCGACGGCCAGGGGCATTGGCTCGAAGCGCCGACGCAGTGGGTCGAGCGCGTCGTCGATACGACGGCAGCCGGTGATTCGTTTGCAGGAGGCTATCTCGCCAGACGCTTGACCGGACACGACGCTGTCAGCGCGGCCACGCACGGCAACCGCGTCGCAGCGCGCGTGATCGGATATCCCGGCGCGATCATCCCCGCCGAGGCGATGGACGATCTGCTCTGAAGTCTGCTCAGCGCATCCAGCGCTTGAGCTCCGGCATCGTCACGAGCAATTGCTCGGCGACCATCGCCGAGAACACCTGTGCGCCCTTGGCGCCGAGGTGCGTGCGATCGAACACCGGATTGGCCGCGCCAGCACGTTCCGCCCCGGACGCGCCCGGGGCGGGCGCGTCAACAGGCTTGGGCGCCATCGCCAGCGTGTCGGCTTCGTTCTCGCCCATCGTCTGCACCGCCGTGTGGCTGATCGCGTTCAGATCGATCAGCGGCACATGGTGCTCGGTGCTGACGCGGATCGTGGCCTCGGCCCAGGGGCGCAGGTTGTTCTCGAGCTTGCCCTGTGGATCGAAAGTCCGTCGTGTGAGCGGCGTCAGCATCACCAGGTGCGCGCCGGTCGGTGCGACATCGGCGATGTAGTTGGCGAGGTTGCCGGGGAACTCCGTCTGCAGGTCGGTGGAGCGGCCCGGCTTGCCGGGCTGGTCGTTGTGGCCGAACTGCATCAGCACCACGTCGACTTGGCCGGCGGGTCGATCACGTAGCAGCGTCTGCACCTGACCCCATAGTCCTTCGGCGCGAAAGCTTTTCGTGCTTCGACCGCCTCTGGCGACATTGAGGCAGGTCACCTCGGGTTTGAACCGTGCGCAGAGCGCGTCGCCGTATCCGCTCTTCGTGGCCATCGTCGAATCGCCGACGAGGATCACGCGCAGCGATGGCGGCGCCTCCTGCGCACACGCGGCGCCGGCCACAAGGGCGAGCGCCGCGAGCCATGAAGTCTTCATGAGTGCTCCGTGGTGATGCGACCGGAATGGGGCTTGGGGTTCCCGGAGGGAGGCCCCATGCCCCGTGGAGAGTCGGCGCTCATCCTCCCGCAGTGGACCCCGCGGGCTGGCTCAGAACTTGTACGCCGCTCCGAGCAGAAACTCCCGCCCTGTCACGTGATACACGACGGGGCTGTTGCGCGCCCTGGAGATGAACTGATCGTTCGCCTCGTTGGTCAGGTTGACGCCTTCCAGGGTGATGGTGAGGTGGTCGTTGACCTTGTACGAGATCGACGCGTCCACATTGAGCGTGGCGTTCTTCCCTTCGACGTCGTTGTTGTTCTGCCCCGGCACGCGCGTCAGGAACGACGAGCGCTTCGATGCCGACACCCGGGCGCTGAAGGTGTTGTCGTCGTAGTACATCGTCGCGTTCCACGACTTGGGAGACATGTTGAGCAGGTCGTCCGTGATGGTCGTGTTGCTGGTCGGCGAGACCAGGTAGGTGATCTTGGACTTCACGTACGTGTAGTTGAGCACCGTCCCGAAGTTTTTCCCCCAGCCGGGCAGGAAGGTGAACGGCTGCTGGTAGTTCAGCTCGATGCCGCGCAGCTTGCCTCCGGGGGTGTTGATCGGCGTCGTGAGCTGGAACACTTCCTCGCCGGTGAAGTTGGACGGCAGCAGCGACAGCGGCAGGCCGGTCTGGTTGTACGGCGCGTTGGTGCGCAGGCTCTGGATGTAGGTGTCGATGTTCTTCTGGAACAGGCCCACGCCGATGAAGGCGTTGCGGCCGAAGTACCACTCCAGGCTGCCGTCGAAGGTCTTCGCGCGGAAGGGCTTGAGGTACGGGTTGCCGGTGGTGATGGACAACGTGCCGGTGGTGCTGATGGTGCCGCCCGGGTTCAGGTTGCCCAGCTGCGGACGCGCCATCACCTTGGCCGCGGCGAAGCGCGCGATCAGGTCCTTGGTCAGGTTGGCCGAGACGTTCAGCGCCGGCAGCCAGTCCTTGTACTTCTGCCCGATGACGACCTCGGTGCCGCCGCCGGTGGCCAGGTAGCCGGTGGCGTCCTGCTCCGTCACGACGTAGCGCACGCCCACGTTGCCCTGCATGCGCAGGCCGAGCACGCGGCCTTCGAAGTCCGCCTGCACGAAGCCGCCGGTGTCTTTCTCCACCACCGCGCGGTTGTTGCCGCGCGCGTTGCCGTTGGTGGTCGAGGACAAGGTGTAGTCGCCCGGACCGCCTGCGGGGCCGCTCTTGATGCACTTGCAGTAGATGTCGTAGGCCGCGGCGATCGCGTTGAGGTCGGGGATGGCCCACGAGGTCGGCGTGCCTTCCGGCAGGCTGAGCCCGCGACCGAAGCCGGTGAGCATCTTCGTGAGCACGCCCGATCCCGCCGCCGGCGAGAACATCGTGTCGTTCTGGTTGACGCGCCGGAACTCGAAGGTGTCGAAGCTGTATTTCTTGTAGTCGAAGCCGGCCTTCAGCGTCAGCGTGTCCGGCATCACTTCCCAGGCCAGGTCCAGATGCGCGATGTCGTTGACGTTGTTCGCGCCCTGCGGCCGGATGCGGATCTCGCTCGTGGTCGTGTTGGTGACCGTCGTCGGCTGCGTGCCCGTGGTGACCTGCGGCACGCCCACGATCTGCAGCGCGCCGTTCTGCGCCGTCGGATCGAACGGGTACTTGATCACCGGCAGCCGGTCGTTGTTGCGGAAGTCCAGCGTGTAGCCGTTGACGTTGAGCGCGTCCAGCGTGACCGTCGTCTGCACCGGGTTGCGGAACTTCGAATCGGCGCGGCCCACCTTCGCGTTGAGCTTGAGGTGGTCGGTGAGGTCCTGCTCGAGCGTCAGGCTCGGTTGCTTGAAGGTCGTCGTCAGCTCGTCGTAGCGCGACTCGGCGCGGATGTCGACGCCGTTGAACACGCCGTACTGCAGCGCCCCGTTGGGCGCGTACTGCGCCTCGACCACGCTGGTCTGCGGCTTGCCGCCCTGGCTCGCCGTGCGGCTGAACGAGATCGCCTCCAGGAAGTCCTCGCTTCGCGTCGCGTCGAGCTTCGAGTACAGCATGTCGAAGGTCAGCAGCGTGCGGTCCGTCGGCCGGAACTGGATCGAGCCGGTCAGGCCCAGCCGGTCCTGGTCATGCGACAGCCGCCCGTAGCGCGGCAGGCGAGGGTGGAAGTTGTCGGCGCTGCTGGCCGCGTTGTAGGCGGCGGTCGCGCCGGGCGACGCCGGCAGACGCGGCACGCCCTGCGCGGCGGGGCCGCAGTTGGCGGCGGTGGTCGTCGGATTCGCGGGGGTCACGCCTTGCGGCGAGCACCAGCCGCCCGACGAGGCCCCGTTGTCCCAGCGCACCGACGAGAAACCTTCCTCGAAGAGCCGGCGCTTCGAATACGCGCCCGAGACCAGCACGCCCAGCTTCTTGTCGAGGAACACGTCGCTGAGCAGGAAGGCCGCGCGCGGATCGGTCTCGCGCGCCAGATCGTTGTACCGCGCCTTCACCGAAGCGGCCACCACGCGCTTGTTGAAGTCGAACGGCCGCGCCGCCTGCAGGTCCACGGTCGCGCCGAGCGAGCCCTCGTCGATCTCGGCCGAGCTGCTCTTGCGCACCGTGATCGTGTTGAAGAGCTCGGAGGCGAAGACGTTGAAGTCGAAGCCGCGCGAACGGTTCGCGCCGCCGGAGCTGTCGGTGCCCCCGGTCGTGGCCAGCGCCTCGATGCCGTTGATGCGCACGCGGGTGAAGTCCGCGCCCAGGCCGCGCACCGTGATGTTGCGGCCTTCGCCGGCGTCGCGGTCGATCACCACCCCCGGGATGCGCTGCAGCGATTCGGCGAGGTTGGTGTCGGGGAACTTGGCGATGTCCTCCGCCTTGATCACGTCGACGATGCCCTTGTCCTGGCGCTTGGCGTTCAACGCGCTCTCCAGCGAGGCGCGGATGCCGGTGATCACCACCGTGTCCAGCGCCTTGTCGGCGGAAGGGCCCGCCGGCGTGGCGGCGGCGGAAGCCGCGGGGGCCGGCGCGGGCGCGGCCTGCTCCTGGCTCCAGGCGGGCAGCGACAGCGTCGCGGTGCCCAGCAGGCAGGCGGCGAGGCGGGTCAGGCGGGGTGTCGCTGCGACGGGGGCGGCCCGTCGTGCCCGACGCGGGCGGTTGGACGTGGACGTCCCGAGGCGAGTCCCAATACGGTGGGGCATGACGTTGTCTCCATGGTTCTTCTGCGGTCGCGGGCGCGGGATCGTGGCCCGTCGCTCTCGCGCATGAGTCGCCAGGCGCGCGCAGGGCGCCGGCAGGGTGGGACGGGAGCGCTGTAGTGCGATGCCGCCTCGGTACTGCTGGATGACTGCGATCCGCGCCGCGCGCGGACCTGGGGGAATCAGCTCAGAGGTAGTCCTCGCGCCGCGGCGAGAACTGGTCCAGCAGCGTGCTGCCGGCCTCCAGCGCGACGACGCCGTGCGTCGTCAGCCGAGGCGCCACGAAGGCGTCGCCCGGCTTGAGCACGCGCTTCACGCCGCCGACGTCGCATTGGAACGAGCCGCTGATCACGAACGCGATCTGGTCATGCGCGTCGTGCGCATGGGGCGTGCCGATGGCGCCCTGGTCGAACTGCACCAGCACCGACATCAGTTCCGGCGTGTGGCCGACGATCTTGCGGCGGATGCCGTCGCCGAGCTCGGTCCACGGTTCTGCGTCGTTCACGAAGTACGGGCTGTTCATCGGGGCGTCTCCTGGAATCTGCTGGATTCAGGACGGTTCTCGGCCGTCGTTGCGAGCAACTATAACGACGTCGCAGAAAATTGAAACAGCGGTTCACTACATAGAAACCATAGTTTCGGGAAAGTCCGCAGGCCCGTACGCTGCGATCCCATCAGAGCTCGTGAAGCCACAGGAACCGCCAGGAGACGACATGGAAATCCGCCAACCCATCCACAGCGAACACGCCCGCACACTGGACACCGAAGGCTTGCGCCGCCAGTTCCTGGTGGACGAGATGTTCAAGCCCGACGAGGCGACGCTGACCTACAGCCAGATCGACCGCATCATCGTGGGCGGCATCATGCCGGTGACCAAGCCCGTGACCTTCTCGGCCGAGCTGGGCAAGTACACCGGCACCGATTTCTTCCTGCAGCGGCGCGAGCTGGGCCTGATCAACATCGGCGGCGCGGCGCGCGTCTTCGTCGACGACACCCAGTACGACGTCGGCCCGCGCGAGGCGCTCTACACCGGCCAGGGCGCGAAGATCGTCGAATTCAAGAGCGTCGACGCCGCGAATCCGGCCAAGCTGTACTTCAACTGCGCGCCGGCGCACACCGCGTATCCGACGCGCAAGGTCACGCTGGCCGAGGCCTCGCCGGAAACGCTGGGCTCGCCCGAGACCAGCAACCGCCGCACCATCCACAAGTTCCTGGTGCCCGACGTGCTGCCGACCTGCCAACTGCTGATGGGCATGACCCAGCTGGAGCCGGGCAGCCTCTGGAACACCATGCCCTGCCACCAGCACGACCGTCGCATGGAGGTGTACTTCTACTTCGACATGAAGTCGGACGCGGTGGTCTTCCACATGCTGGGCGAGCCCACGCAGACCCGCCACCTGGTCGTGCGCAACGAGCAGGCGGTCATCAGCCCGAGCTGGTCCATCCACTCCGGCGTGGGCACGCAGGCCTACACCTTCATCTGGGGCATGGTCGGCGAGAACCAGGTGTTCAAGGACATGGACCACGTGCCGATGACGACGCTGCGCTGAGCGCGCCGAGTTTCGTCACGGTCACCAAGGGAACGAAAGACATGATCCTGGACAACTTCCAACTCGACGGCCGCGTGGCCATCGTCTCGGGCTGCAACACCGGCCTGGGGCAGGGCATGGCGGTCGCGCTGGCGCAGGCCGGCGCGCACATCGTCGGCGTCAACGTGTCCGATCCGGCGGAGACCCGCGGCGAGGTCGAGCGCCTGGGGCGCCGCTTCCTCGACCTGCGCGCCAACCTCGGCGACATCAGCTGCATCGAAGGCCTCGTGGCCGAGGCCAAGTCGCTGACCGGCCGCGTCGACATCCTCGTCAACAACGCCGGCATCATCCGCCGCGAGGACGCCATCCGCTTCAGCGAGAAGGACTGGGACGACGTCGTCGACCTCAACCTGAAGACGGTGTTCTTCTTCTCGCAGGCGGTGGCCCGGCAATACCTGGCCCAGGGCGGCGGCGGCAAGATCATCAACGTCGCGTCCATGCTGTCGTTCCAGGGCGGTGTGCGGGTGCCGTCGTACACGGCCAGCAAGAGCGGCGTCATGGGCATCACCCGGTTGATGGCCAACGAATGGGCGTCGCACGGCATCAACGTCAACGCGATCGCGCCGGGCTACATGGCCACGAACAACACCGCCGCGCTGCGCCAGGACGAGACGCGCAACGCCGCGATCCTGGACCGCATCCCGGCGGGCCGCTGGGGCAGTCCGGACGACCTGGCGGGACCGGTCGTGTTCCTCGCCTCGAAGGCGTCCGATTACGTGAACGGGTATACCGTCGCGGTGGACGGGGGATGGCTGGCCCGCTGAAGGCGCGGCCTCTCGACTTCGCCCTTCCGGCATGACGCGGTCCGCAGAGGCCGCGCATGCCCGCCGACGGAGACACGGCACATGTATGAGAACAAGCGCCTGGGCTTCCTGTTCGTCCTGCCATTCGTGCTGGGCGTGCTGCTGTTCAAGCTATTCCCCTTCGTGATGAGCTTCGCGCTCAGCTTCACGCAGTACGACCTGATCGATCCGCCGACCTTCGTCGGGCTGCGGAACTATGAGGAACTCGCGACCGCGGATCCGCTGTTCCGCAAGTCGCTGGGCGTCACGCTGCTCTTCGCGCTGCTGGCGGTGCCGCTGCGCGTCGGCTTCGCGCTGTTCATCGCGCATGTGCTGAACTTCAAGCTGCGCGGCATCAACTTCTTCCGCGCGGCGTTCTACATCCCATCGATCCTGGGCGGCTCGATCGCGGTGGCGGTGCTGTGGCGTTTCGTCTTCGCGCGCAACGGCCTCGTGAACCTGGTGCTGATGAAGCTGGGCATCGAGCCGATCGCGTGGCTGGCCGACGAGCATTACTCGATGTGGACCATCGTCCTGCTGTTCACGTGGCAGTTCGGCTCGGCGATGGTGATCTTCCTGGCGGCGCTGCAGAACGTGTCGATCTCGCTCTACGAGGCCGCCGAGTGCGACGGCGCCAGCAAGACGCAGCAGTTCTGGAAGATCACCGTCCCGCTGATCACGCCGGTGATCTTCTTCAACGTGATCATGCAGATGGTGCACGCCTTCCAGGAGTTCAACGGCCCCTACATGATCACCGAAGGCGGTCCGCTGCACTCGACCTACGTGCTGGCGCTCTACATCTACGACCAGAGCTTCCGCTTCTTCAACCTGGGCTACGGCGCGGCCTTGTCCTGGGTGCTCTTCGCGCTTGTCGGCGGTCTCGCGGCACTGTCGTTCTGGAGTTCGAAGTACTGGGTCTTCTACTCCGGCGAGAAGGAGACCAAGCGATGAGCCGTCCGCCCGCGTCCGCGCATGTGAACACGCCTCGGTCTTCCCAACGCCCTCTCCCGCTTGCGGGAGAGGGCGGGGGTGAGGGCAGCGGCCGTGGCACCGCGCCGGCCCTGATCCTCGGCCGTGACCGCGGCAATCGCACGCTGCGCTACCTCGCGCTCGGGGCCGTGGCGGTCGTGATGCTCTACCCGCTGCTCTGGCTGATCGGTGCCTCCTTCAAGAGCAACGCGGAGATCTTCAGCTCCGCCGGTTTCCTGCCCGACCGCCTCGACTTCAGCGCCTACGCCAAGGGCTGGAAGACCAGCACCGAGTACACCTTCGCCACCTACTTCCTGAACAGCTTCCTGATCACCATCCCGCGCATCATCGTCACGGTGATCTCCTGCGTGCTGGTCGCCTACGCCTTCGCGCGTTTCGAGTTCTGGGGCCGCAAGCTGCTCTTCAGCATCATGATCGCCACGATGATGCTGCCGCTGATCGTGCTGCGTCTGCCGCAGTACCTGGTGTTCCGCGAGATCGGCTGGCTGGATTCGTACCTGCCGCTGATCGTGCCCTCGGCCTTCGCGACGGACACCTTCTTCGTGTTCATGCTGGTGCAGTTCCTGCGCGGCATTCCGCGCGACATGGAAGAGGCCGCGCAGATCGACGGCTGCAACGCGCTGCAGCTCCTGTGGCACATCATCGTGCCGCTGCTCAAGCCGGCCATCATCTCCGTGGTCGTCTTCCAGTTCATCTGGACGATGAACGACTTCATGGGTCCGCTGATCTACCTCGCGTCGGTGGAGAAGTATCCCGTCTCCCTCGCGCTGAAGATGAGCATCGGCGCGACCGAGGAGGTCGAGTGGGCCAACGTGATCGCGATCTCGGTGGTGGCGCTGATCCCGTCGGTGGCGGTGTTCTTCGCCGCGCAGAAGCATTTCATCGAAGGCGCGACGTCCAGCGGCGTCAAGGGCTGACCCCGATCCCGCCGCGCGAGAGCAGACAGGAAAAGAACCCGGAGACACGACGTGGCAAGACTGAGCCTCAACAAGATCGAGAAGGTGTACCCCAACGGATTCAAGGCCGTGCACGGGGTGGACCTGGAAGTGCGGGACGGCGAGTTCATGGTGTTCGTCGGCCCGTCGGGCTGCGCGAAGTCGACGCTGCTGCGCATGATCGCGGGCCTGGAGAGCATCTCCGGCGGCGAGCTGCGCATCGGCGACCGCGCCGTCAACGCGCTGCCGCCCAAGCAGCGCGGCATCGCGATGGTGTTCCAGAACTACGCCCTGTACCCGCACATGAAGGTCTACGACAACCTGGCCTTCGGCCTGAAGCTGGCCGGCACGCCGAAGGCGGAGCTCGACCAGCGCGTGCGCCACGCCGCGGGCCTGCTGGAAATGGAGCACCTGCTCGACCGCTACCCGAAGCAGCTCTCCGGCGGCCAGGCGCAGCGCGTCGCGGTGGGCCGGGCGATCGTGAAGAAGCCGGACGTGTTCCTCTTCGACGAGCCGCTGTCCAACCTCGACGCCAAGCTGCGTGCCGCAATGCGCGTGCGGCTCACCGAACTCCACCGCACCCTGCGCGAAAGCCGCCAGCCGGCCACGACGGTCTACGTCACCCACGACCAGGTCGAGGCGATGACCATGGGCGAACGTATCTGCGTGCTCAAGGACGGCGTGATCCAGCAGGTCGACACGCCGACGGCGCTGTACGACCGGCCGGCGAATGCCTTCGTGGCGGGTTTCATCGGATCGCCGGAAATGAACCTGCTGGCGGGGCGTCTGCTCGCGACCGACAACGGCTTGGCCGTCGAGGTTGGCGGTGCGAGGCTGCCGTTGCCGGCGGAGAAGACGGCGGGCATCGCGTCGCTGCCACGTCGGGCGGACGACGCGTTGACCTTCGGCCTGCGGCCCGAGCACATCGGCCTCGCGCCTCGCGCGCAAGGCGACAGCGTGCCGGTCTCCGCGCGGGTGCGCTTCACCGAACACATGGGCTCGGAGGTCTATCTGCATGCGGATCTCGGCCCGCTACCGATCTCCGCGCGCATCCCCGCGGAGCAGGCGGTGGCGCTGAGCGGCCTCGCCCGCGGCGACGCCGTGACGCTGCATCTGCAGATGTCGGCGTGCCACCTGTTCGACGCGACGAGCGGGCTGAACCTGCTGACGATGCCAGCCTCGTCCTCGTCCTCATCCTCGACGTCCTCGACGGCGGCGTCGACCTCGACCTCCGGGACCTACGCATGAGCCTGCCGCGACGACAGCTGCTGGGCATCGCCGCGGAATCGGCCGCGGTGGCCGCGACCGCGGGCGTGACGGCGGCGCTGACGGCGCCGGGGCTGCTCCGCGCGCAGGACAAGCCGACCGTGCTGCGCTTCGCGTGGTGGGGCGGCGCCGGCCGGCATGAGGCGACCCTGAAGGCGCTCGCGCTCTTCGAGCGCCGCCACGGCGTGCGCGTGAAGGCCGAGTACATGGGCTTCAATGGCTATCTGGAGCGGCTGACGACCCAGATCGCCGGCGGCTCCGAGCCCGAGGTCATGCAGATCAACTGGGCCTGGATGGCGATGTTCAGCAAGCGCGGCAACGGCTTCGCGGACCTGAATCGATTCGGACGCCTCCTGGACCTGGCGCAGTTCGATCGCGACGACCTCGCCTACGGCGACGTCGCCGGCAAGCTGAACGCGCTGCCGGTCTCGTTCAGCGCGCGGGTGATGTTGTGGAACCAGGCGGCGTTCGACCGCGCCGGCCTTGCGCTGCCGACGACCTGGGACGAACTTTTCGCCACGGGCCCGGCCTTCCGGCGGATCCTCGGCGACAACGCCTATCCGCTCGACGGCGAGCTCTACGACATGATGCTGCTGTCGCAGGCCTGGGTGCAGCAGCGGCACGGCACGGCCTACGTCGATCCCGCGCAGCCGCGCGTGGCGATGCACGAGGCGGCGGCGCTCGACTGGGTGCGCACCTACAAGCGCCTGATCGCCGATCACGTCGCGACCCCGCTGCCGCTGCGCGCGAGCCTGGGCGGCGCCGAGAAGCCGACCGAGCAGCAGCCCGACTGGGTCGTCGGCCGCTGGGCGGGCAACTACACCTGGGACTCTGTCATCGCGCTGCGCGCCTCCACGCTGGACAAGCAGCAGAAGCTGGTGCTCGGCGATTTCCCGACGCTGCCCGGCGCGCTCGACAGCGGCATGTTCGGCCGCCCCACGGTGATGTACGCGGTGAGCCGCCATGCGGAGAAGAACGGCCGCGCCGAGATGGCGGCCAAGCTCGTCAACTTCCTGCTGACGGATCCGGAGGCCGCGGCGCTGCTCGGCCGCACGCGCGGTCTGCCGTCGGCGCGCGGGCCTTACGAGCAGCTGAAGGCGGCCGGCAAGCTGCCGCCGCTGGAGGTCGCCGCGCACGAGCAGATCAAGGTGCAGCGCGAGTCGGGCCGGCTCAAGCGCCCGGCGCCGCTCTTTGAGCACGCGCGGCTGCACAAGTTCATGCGCGAGGTCTTCGAGACCGTCGCCTACAACAAGACCAGCGATGTCGACGCCGCCCGCCGCCTCGTCACGGAAGGCCAGGCGCTGCTGCAACGGATCAAGTGAAAGCCCCCATGAAAGCCAACGAACGACAGCTCCATTTCGTCACGCGCGAGGACCCGGACACCGGCGCGCGCGTCACGCGGCTGACGCCGACCGACGTGACCTGCCATCGCAACTACTTCTATCAGAAGTGCTTCACCAACGACGGGTCCCAACTGATCTTCGGCGCGGAGTTCGGGCCGGGCACGAGCTGGAACTACCACCTGCTCGATCTGAAGACGCAGGTGGCGACGCAGCTCACCGACCAGCCGGGCGAGAACACCTTCGGCGGCTTCCTCGGTCCCGATGATCGTCATCTCTACTTCGTCCGCGCCGAGCGGCAGCTGATCCGTCTGTCCATGCGGGATCTGGGCGAGGAGGTGGTCTACACCGTGCCCGAGGGCTGGGTCGGCTACGGCACCTGGGTGGCGAATTCGGCCTGCACGAAGATGGTCGGCATCGAGATCGTGGCGAGCGACTGGTTTCCGCTCAGCGACTGGCAGAAGTTCCACCAGATGTTCCATGCGAAGCCGCGCTGCCGCTTGATTCGCATCGACCTGGCGACGGGCGCGCGCGAAGTGATCCTCGAGCAGCAGGGCTGGCTGGGCCATCCGCAGTACCGGCCCGGCGACGACCACACCGTCGCGTACTGCCACGAAGGGCCGCACGATCTCGTCGACGCGCGCATGTGGTTCATCGACGAGGACGGTCGCAACGTCCGCTGCGGCCGCCGCCACGATCCGGGCGAGAGCTGCACCCACGAGTTCTGGGTGCCGGACGGCTCCGCGATGATCTACGTGTCCTACCTGAAGGGGCAGCGCGATCGCTGGATCTGCTCGCTCGATCCGGTGACGCTCGCATCGAAGCGCCTGACGCGCATGCCGCCGTGCTCCCACCTGATGAGCAACCAGGACGGCACGCTGCTGATCGGCGACGGCTGCGACTCGCCGGCCGACGTCGCCGACACCGGCAGCCACCAGATCGCGACCGATCCCTTCCTGCATCTCTTCGACCTCCAGGCCGGAACCGAGCGTCGCGTCGCGCGGCACGACAGCTCGTGGCGCGTCTACAAGGGCAATCGCCAGGTCACCCATCCGCATCCGTCGTTCACGCCGGATGAGAAGCAGGTGCTCTTCAGCGCTGACGCCGAGGGCGAACCGGCGCTGTACCTGGCGGACCTCTGATGCGAGTCCGGTCCGTGGTCGCGGCGGCGGGGGTGAGCCTGGCGGCGCTGTCCGGCGGCGCTGGCGGGGCACAGCCGGTGGCCGGCCCGGAGGCGATCCACGCGGCGGTACCGGCTGTTCCCGTCCAGGAACGTCCCCAGCTCACCGATGCGCAGGCGGCCACGGCCACGGTGGCCGCCTACCTCGGCGACTGGCAGCCCGTGCCGCTCGATCCTTCGCGTTGGACGCCGACCTTCGTCGTCGCGGCCGACGGCAGCGGCACGCACCGCACGGTGCAGGCCGCGATCGACGCGCTGCCCGCGAAGGCGCCGGGCCCGGCGTCGGCGCCACGCGCCTACGTGCTCGTGAAGCCCGGCACGTATCGCGAGCCGCTGTGCATCCAGGACAAGGCGCCGTTCACGCTGTACGGCGCGGGTGCGCCTTCCGAGGTCGTGATCGTCGAAGGCCGCTACAACGCGATGCCGAAGGCGAAAGGCGAGGCCGCGCATCGCTGCATGCCGCTGCTTGATGCCGAGACCCACGGGACGCCGGGCAGCGCCAGCGTCATGCTGTTCAGCGACGACGTTCAGCTCGCCCGTCTGACCATCGCGAACGACGCGATGGACCGGGTGCGCGATGGGCAGGGCTATCCCCCCGGTGTCGGCGAAAGCGGCGGCGCGCAAGCCGTCGCGCTGATGACGCGCGGTGACCGGATCCAGCTGGAGCAGGTGCGGCTCATCGGGCATCAGGACACCTTCTACGCGGAACGGGACGGCGCCGGGACGCCCGAGGCGCGCGTGCTCGTGCGTCGCGCGGAGATCCGCGGCGATGTCGACTTCATCTTCGGCGGCGCGACGCTGGTCATCGATGACAGCCTGATCGTCAGTCGCGCGGGTCGCCGTGTGCCGGGACATGGCGGCCACGTGATCGCGCCCAGCACACCCCACGCGCTGTCGCGCGGCTTCCTGATCCAGGACTCGCGCTGGCTGGCCGAACCTGGCCTGGCGCCGGCGAGCATCAGCCTGGGCCGGGCCTGGGACCGGGGCGTCGCACGCGGCGAGTGGCGCACGTCGCCGACTGTCCCGAACGGCCAGGCGGTGCTGCGCGGCAACCTCTTCGGGCCGCATCTGGCGCCGTGGTCCGCGTCGACCTCGCGACGACCGTTCAGCGCCGTCGGCGAGGCCGCCAACCGCATGGCCGAGTACCGCAATGTTTCGCTGCCGGTCTCCTTGCCCCTTGCGGCATTCGACGCGATCGCCCCCGGCGACGGCTGGGCATCGATGAACGGCGGCACCGTCGGCGGATCGGGGGCGAAGCCCGAGGCGGTCCAAGTCGTGCGAACGCGCGCGGAACTCGACGCGGCGCTCGCGCTCGGCGACACGCCCAAGCTGATCGCGCTCGCCGCGCGCATCGACCTCGCCGTCGATGCGAGCGGGAAGCGCCTGGGCATCGAGGACTTCCGAGATCCCGCCTTCGACTTCGACGCCTTCGTCCGTGAGTACGACCCGGCGACCTGGGGCCGCCGCGATCCGTCGGGCGCGCTCGAAGACGCGCGCAGGCGCTCGGCGAAGAAGCAGGCCGCGCAGGTCGTGATCAAGGTACCGTCGAACACGACGATCGTCGGCGTCGCGCCGGACGCGGGCTTCGACGGCGGCTCGCTGATGCTCGACCAGGTCTCGCAGGTGATCCTGCGCAACCTGCGCTTCTCCGACGCCTACGACTTCTTCCCCGCCTGGGATCCCAACGACAACGGCCACGGCGAGTGGAACTCGGCGTACGACACCGTCTCGTTGCGCGAAGCCTCGCAGGTGTGGATCGACCACTGCGCCTTCGACGACGGCGAGCGGCCCGACCCGCGCGAGCCGGTGGCGCTGGGCCAGCGCCTGCAGCGGCACGACGGGCTGCTCGATATCACGCGGCGCTCGGACTTCGTGACCGTGTCCTGGAACGTCTTCCGCCGGCACGACAAGACGATGCTGATCGGCGGCGGCGACGGGCATCGCGACGACCGCGGCCATCTGCGCGTGACGCTGCACCACAACCTGTGGGAGCAGGTGAAGGAGCGCACGCCGCGCGTCCGGTACGGGCAGGTGCACGTCGCCAACAATCTCTACGTCGCGTCGGCCGGCGGCGACTATCCCTACGGGTACTCGATCGGCGTGGGCATCGCCTCGCAGGTGCTCAGCGAGGCCAACGCCTGGGAGGCGTCGACGGGCGTCGCGCCGGCGCGCATCGTGCGCCTGCTCAAGGGCGATCGTCTCGAGGATCGCGGTTCGCGATTCAACGGTGAGCCCGTCGATCCGACGGCACTGCTGCGTGCCGCGAACCCTGACAAGGCTGTCGTCGGCGAGGCCGGTTGGACGCCACCGTACCGCCTGCCCATCGATGTTGCGGCCAAGGTGCCGGCCCGGGTTCGCGCGGGCGCGGGCACGGGCCGGCTGTGGTGAAATCTCCCCTTTCCAGGAATCCCTTGCGCATGGACGACGATCTGAACGATGGCAAGCAGCAGCCCGAATCCGTGGCCGCTGTGCTCAAGGTGTTCGCCATCCTGCAGGCCCTGTCAGAACGCAGTGATACCGGTATCTCGGAACTGTCCGTTCGGCTGGCCATGCCCAAGGCGACGGTCTACCGCTTCCTGCAGACGATGAAGACCCTGGGTTACGTTCGCCAGGAGACCGACAGCGAGCGCTACGGCCTGGCGATGAAGGTCTTCGAGATCGGCGCGAAGGCGCTGCAGTACCCGGACCTGGTGGACCTGTCCAGGCACCACATGCAGATGCTGGCCGACGCGACCGGCGAGACGGTGCACCTGGGCACGCTGATCGACAGCGAGATCATCTACGTGCACAAGGTCGATTCGAAGCACATGCTGGGCATGTACTCGCGCATCGGCCGTCGCGCGCCGCTGCACTGCACGGCGATCGGCAAGGTGCTGATGGCCTGGGAGCATCCCGAGCGCCGCGCCCGGGTCCTGGAGGGGGCCGAGTTCCAGCGCTTCCGCGACAAGACCATCACCGAGCCGGCGGCCTTCCAGGCCGAACTGGAGCGGGTGAAGGGGCAGGGCTTCGGCGAGGACCGCGAGGAATTCGACGACCACATCCGCTGCATCGGCGTGCCGATCTTCGACCGGCTGGGCCAGCCGATCGCCGGCATGAGCGTCAGCTTCCCGACCTTCCGCTACGACGACGCCAAGGCGCCCGAAGTCGTGGCGATGCTGCAGGCGGCCAGCCGGGACATCTCGGCGCGGCTCGGTTGCACGAAGTTTCCTCTGGACGCGGGCTGAGTCGCCCGGCGCGGCGGCGGCGGAGACAATCCGCGTCCCGCGCCCGTCCTTCGGCGAGCGCCGCCGCGCCCTCGACGACACGCTGCTTCGGCGCGACACCGCGATAACGCGGTTGTCGTGGCGCCCTATGTTGTCGTACAACTGACCCTGTGATGAATGCCTCGTTGACCCGTTCCCGACCGAAATCGCTGGCGCTCGGCCTTGTCCGCGCGCTGGAGGACCGGATCCGCGCGGGGGCGCTGGCCAACGGCGACAAGCTGCCGACCGAGGCGGCGATCATGGCCGAGTTCGAGGTCAGCCGCACGGTGGTCCGGGAGGCGATCTCGAAGCTGCAGGCCGCGGGGCTGGTCGAGACCCGGCACGGCATCGGGACCTTTGTCCTGGGGCTGGGGGAGGGCGGTCCGTTCCGCATTGGCGCGGAGCAGATGGCGACGCTGCACGATGTCGTCGCGGTGCTGGAGCTGCGTATCGGCATCGAGACCGAGGCGGCGGCGCTGGCGGCGCAGCGGCGCAGCGATGCGAACCTGAACAACATGCGCGCGGCGCTCTCGGCTTTCGCCGAAGCCGCCGAGGCGGGGCGCGACGCGGTGGCGGCGGACTTCCAGTTCCACCTGGAGATCGCCCGCGCGACTGGCAACCCGCACTTCGAGCAGTTGATGGCGACGCTGGGCGCGCCCAGCATCCCGCGTGCGCGTCTGGCGAGCCTGGCGGCCGCCGGCGACGAAGACCCGCTGGCGCAGCGCGACTACCTGCTGCGCGTGAACGCGGAGCACGAGAGCATCCTCGACGCGATCGCGGCGCGCGACACCGAGGCCGCGCGTGCGGCCATGCGGACGCACCTGGCCAACAGCCGCGAGCGGCGCCGCCGCGCGGCGTTGGCGTTGCAGGAAAAGCGCTGAGCTTGCGCGGCGTGATCAGGCTTCGACGGCCTGTTCGCTGGAGCCTTCCTTGGTCTCCTCGACCTTGAACTTCCAGCCCTTGCGGCCAGAGGTCGCCACGATCTTCTGACGCACGAGCCGCTCGACGGTCATGATGCGATCGAAGGCGGACCTGACGGTTTCGTCACCGGCGGCATGCGCGAGGAAGTACAGCCTCAACAGCGTGTCGTTGGCCCTGGGCACCTTGCCGTGCCGTTCCCACAGGCTCACGTTCTGTTCGCTGACGCCCTGGACCTTTGCCATGGCAGCTTGCGACAGGCGCAGATGGACGCGCAGGAAGCGGAACTCCTTGCCGGTGAGTCGCCCAGGCTTGTGTGCGACCCGGACAGCAATCTCTCGCAGCAATTCGTCCGCTGCGGTCACGGAGTAGGCCTTTCCATAGGCGGTGTCGATTTCGTTGTAGCCATTGGCGAGCCACACGTTGTCCAGGCCGCATTCGGTGTAGTGGTACATCATCAATTCCTCAGACTAGGCGATCACCGTGACGACGAGCAGGCCGGGCCGGGCGTCATCGAGTGCGACGCAAACGACCAGATCGGATGAGGGGCCATACCAGTGCATCCTGCAAACCAGATCGCCGCTCGTCATGTCTTCCTCGCCGGGCGTCAACAGGCGCCCCAAACGCAAGCAGTCGAACACTTCCTCCTTCAGCACACAACGTTCACGCATTCGCGCCACCGCATGCCTGGTCAGGTAAATCAGCCCGGTATCCCGTGCCGTCTGGCGGATATGTCGCTCGAGTTGGCTCAGGGTCAGTCGTTTGAACGTCACTTCAGTCGCGCCTCCGCGCCAAGTTGCTACCCATAATTTTTATGGGTTGCATCGTAGGTGCGCCCGCGGAGGCAGCGTGAACGTGGTGTTGCGTTCTTCCCATAGTTTTTATGGGTTGATTGCTGACTGCAATCGGTAGTTCTGCGTGTTTTCCCTCATCAGTGAGCGATTGACGCCGTCTTGTCATCCGTTCGACTCAACTTGTATGATGACTGACAACAAGACCGCCAAAGCGCTACAGGACGGAGTCCTGAAGGCGCACCAAGAGCGGTTTCCACGGTTCCTTCCCCGGAGACAAACCATGACCGTTCTGACCCGCCGCCTGGCCGTCAAAGCCGGTGCCGCCCTCGGCGCCGCCCTCCTGTCCACCTTCGCGGCCGGCCTGGCCCACGCCAGCGGCTTCCCCGACCGGCCGGTGACCATCGTGGTCCCGTTCCCCGCCGGCGGCTCCACCGACATGCTGGCCCGCGCCATGGGTGCCGAGCTGCAGAAGAAGTGGGGCCAGACCGTCATCGTCGACAACCGCCCCGGCGCCACCGGCACCTTGGGCACCACCCAGGTCAAGCGCGCCGCGCCCGACGGCTACACGCTGCTGGTGTCCTCGCTCGGCCCCTTCGTCATCGCGCCGCATCTGATCAAGGCCGTCCAGTACGACGCCCTCAAGGACATCGACCTGCTCACCGTCGCCATCCAGGCGCCGAACGTGCTGGTCGTGCCCGCGTCCTCGCCGCTCAAGAGCGTCAAGGACGTGATCGACACCCTCAAGAAGGAACCGGGCAAGATGAGTTTCGCTTCCTCGGGCAACGGCTCCTCCGACCACCTCACCGCCGAGCTGTTCTGGCTGCAGACCGGCACCAACGGCCTGCACGTCCCGTCCAAGGGCGGCGCTCCCGCCATCAGCGACCTGCTGGGCGCGCAGATCGAGGCCTCGTTCCAGAACGTCAACGCGGTGCTGCCGCACATCCTCGGCGGCAAGCTGCGCGCCCTGGCTGTCACCGGCGACAAGCGCTCCGCCGTGCTGCCCAACGTGCCCACGCTGTCCGAGTCCGGCATCAAGGGCGCCGATGTCTATTCCTGGCAAGGCGTGGCCGCGCCCAAGGGCCTGCCGCCGGCCGTGCGCGCGCAGCTGCAGAAGGACATCGTCGCCGCGCTGCACGACCCCGCCGTGAAGCAGAAGTTCTCCGACATCGGCATCGAGACCGTCGCCAACACGGCCGACCAGGCGCAGGCCTTCCAGAAGACTGAGTTCGCGCGCTGGAAGCAGGTCATCGACACCCGCAAGATCACCGCAGATTGACCAGGAGCCTCTCCGTGAGCGCAAGCAGTCCCATCGTCACCTCCGCCCGTGCGATCCCCGTCGCCGGCCGCGACGGCATGCTCATGAACCTGAGCGGCGCCCATGCGCCGTTCTTCACCCGCAACCTGCTGATCCTCGAGGACAACGCCGGCCACGTGGGCATCGCCGAGATCCCCGGCGGCGAGCCGATCCGCAAGACGCTCGAACAGGCCGGCGACTTGCTCGTCGGCCAGCCGGTCGCGAAATGGAACGCGCTGCTCGCGCAGGTCCGCGAGCAGTTCAAGGGCCTCGACAGCGGCGGCCGCGGCCTGCAGACCTTCGACCTGCGGACCACGATCCACGTGCTTACCGCCGTCGAATGCGCGCTGCTGGACCTGCTGGGCCAGCACCTCGGCGTGCCGGTCTGCGAGCTGCTCGGCGAAGGCAGGCAGCGCGACAGCGTCGCGATGCTGGGCTACCTGTTCTTCGTCGGCGACCGCACGAAGACGGGTCTGGCCTACAAGACCCCCGAGGACGAGGCCGGCAGCGATGCCGCGGCCGACGCCTGGCTGAAGGTCCGCCACCACGTCGCGATGACGCCGGAGACCATCGTCGAGCAGGCCGCCGCCGCGCAGGCGCGTTACGGCTTCAAGGACTTCAAGCTCAAGGGCGGCGTGCTGCGCGGCGAGGAAGAGGTCGAGGCGATCAAGGCGCTGAAGGCGCGCTTCCCCGAAGCGCGCGTCACGCTCGATCCCAACGGCGGCTGGCTGCTGAAGGACGCGATCCGCCTGCTGCGCGACCTGGGCGGCGTGCTCGCCTATGCCGAGGATCCCTGCGGCGCCGAGGAAGGCTTTTCCGGCCGCGAGGTGATGGCCGAGTTCCGCCGCGCCACCGGCCTGCCGACGGCCACCAACATGGTCGCCACCGACTGGCGCCAGTTCACCCACGCGCTGAGCCTGCAGTCGGTCGACATCCCGCTGGCCGATCCGCACTTCTGGACCATGTCGGGCGCGGTCCGCGTCGCGCAGACCTGCCGCGACTTCGGCCTCACCTGGGGCTCGCACTCCAACAACCACTTCGATGTCTCGCTGGCGATGTTCACGCACGCCGCCGCGGCCGCGCCCGGTCGTCTGACCGCGATCGACACGCACTGGATCTGGCAGGACGGCCAGTTCCTGACCGAGAAGCCGCTGCAGATCGTCGACGGCGAAGTCGCGGTCCCGACCGCGCCGGGCCTGGGCGTGACGCTCGACATGAAGGCTGTCGAAGCGGCCCACCAGCTCTACCTGCAGCACGGCCTGGGCGCGCGCGACGACGCCATCGCCATGCAGCACCTGATCCCCGACTGGAAGTTCGATCCCAAGCGGCCCTGCATGGTCCGCTGAACGATCCCCCCGAACGAAACCTGGAGAGAGACAACATGCAAGACAAGAAGTCCGCGCGCCGTGCCGTCATCGCCGCAGCCGCGCTCGCCGCGGCGGCCGGCATCGCCCCCAGCGCCTTCGCGCAGGCCGCCTGGCCCAGCAAGCCGCTGAAGATCATCGTCCCGTACACCCCGGGCGGCTCCTCGGACATCATCGCCCGCATCATTTCCCCGCTGCTCGGCGAAGCGCTCAAGCAGACCGTGATCGTCGAGAACAAGCCCGGCGCCAGCGGCAACATGGGCGCCGACCAGACCGCCAAGGCCAACGACGGCTACACCATCATGCTGTGCGACGTCAGCGCGCTGGCCATCAGCCCGTCGCTGTACACCAAGCTCCCCTTCGATCCGTCCAAGGACCTGAAGGGCGTGGCGATGCTGGCGTACTCGCCGCACATGCTGGTCGTCCACCCGTCGGTGCCGGCCAGCAACCTCAAGGAACTCGTCGAGCTGTCCAAGAAGTCCAAGATCGACTTCGCGGTCACCGCGATGGGCAGCGCGCCTCACCTGGCCGGCTACCAGGTCGCCAGCCTGACCGGCGCCAAGTGGGAATACATCCCGTACAAGGGCGGCTCGCAGGCCGTCACCGACACCATCGCCGGCCAGACGCAGGTGCTGATGAACGGCATGCTCGCGACGCTGCCCTTCGTGCAGCAGAACAAGCTGAAGGTCATCGGCGTCAGCAAGTCCACCCGCGTGCCGCTGCTGCCCAACGTGCCGACGCTGGCCGAGCAGGGTGCCACCGGCTTCGAGTCCGGCACCTGGCAGGGCATCCTGGCCCCGGCCAACATGCCCAAGGCCAACATCGACAAGCTGTCCGCCGCGCTGATCAGCATCATCCGTTCGCCCGACGTCCGCGCGCGTCTGGCCGCGCAGGGCGCCGAGGTCAGCACCATGAACCCGACCGAGATGGACACCTTCTTCAATGCCGAGCGCAAGAAGTGGGCGGGCGTCGTGAGCAAGAGCGGGCTGAAGCTCGATTGATGCCTTGATGCATCGAGGGCGGCGCCGACGACGGCCACGTCGCGGCGCCCGCCTGGATGCCTGTCCGATTCTGTTTTGAGGAGCCCGTCATGCCGACGCCGACCACGCCCTATTCCGCCTTCCCCAACACGCTGCGCCAGCGCCTGATCGCCGGCGAGCGCCTGATCGGCTGCTGGTGCTCGCTCGCCAGCCCGATCAGCACCGAGGTGCTGGGCGTGGCCGGCTTCGACTGGCTGCTGCTGGACGGCGAGCACTCGCCCAACGAGGTCAGCAGCTTCGTGCCGCAGCTGATGGCGCTCAAGGACAGCGTGAGCGCGCCGGTCGTGCGGCCGAGCAGCAACAACCCCGTCGAGATCAAGCGGCTGCTGGACGCGGGCTTCTCCAACTTCCTGGTTCCGTTCGTGGAGACCGAGGAAGAGGCGATCCGGGCCGTCGCGTCGACGCGTTATCCGCCGCAGGGCATCCGCGGCGTGTCGGTCTCGCAGCGCAACAACCGCTACGGCACGGTGCCGGGCTACTTCCAGGGCATCAACGAGCAGATCGCCGTGATCGTCCAGATCGAGAGCCCCGCGGGCGTGGACGCCGTCGAGGCCATCGCGGCGGTGGACGGCGTGGACGCCGTGTTCATCGGCCCGTCCGACCTGGCCGCCGGCTATGGTCACCTCGGCAACCCGCAGCATCCCGATGTGCAGGCGGCGATGGCCAGGATCTACGCGGTCTGCAAGGCCGCGGGCAAGCCCGTCGGCATCCTCGCGCCGGTGGAAGCCGACGCGCGCCGCTACCTCTCGCAGGGCGCGACCTTCGTCGCCGTCGGGAGCGACCTGGGCATCTTCCGCGCCGCCACGCAGGGCCTGCGCGACAAGTTCAAGGACTGAAAGAGAGAACTGACATGAGCATCAAGATCGGCTTCATCGGCCTGGGCATCATGGGCGCGCCCATGGCGATGCGTCTGGCGCAAGGCGGGCACCAGCTGTTCGTCCACACCCGTTCCAAGGTCCGCGAGGATGTGGCCGCCGTCGGCGTCACCGCCTGCGACAGCGCGACCGAAGTCGCCCGCCAGGCCGAGGTGATCTTCACGATGGTGCCGGACACGCCGGACGTCGAGCGCGTGCTGTTCGGCGACGGCGGCATCGCCGCCGCGTTCGCCGGCGGCAAGGGCGCGGGCAAGACGGTCGTGGACATGAGCTCGATCTCGCCGATCGCGACGAAGGACTTCGCCGCCCGCATCGAAGCGCTCGGCGCGGAATGGCTGGACGCGCCGGTCTCCGGCGGCGAGGTCGGCGCCAAGGCCGGCACGCTGTCCATCATGGTCGGCGGCAAGGAAGCCACTTTCGCGCGCATCAAGCCGCTGTTCGAGCTGATGGGCAAGAACATCACCCTGGTCGGCGGCGCGAGCGCGGGCCAGGTCACGAAGGTGGCCAACCAGATCATCGTGGCGCTGAACATCGCCGCCGTGGGCGAAGCGCTGGTCTTCGCCTCCAAGGCCGGCGCCGATCCGGCCAAGGTGCGCGAGGCGCTGATGGGCGGTTTCGCCTCCAGCCGCATCCTCGAAGTGCACGGCGAGCGCATGATCAAGCGCACCTTCAACCCGGGCTTCCGGATCGCGCTGCACCAGAAGGACCTGAACCTCGCGCTGCAGAGCGCCAAGGCGATGAGCCTGTCGCTGCCCAACACGGCCAACACCGCGCAGCTGATGCAGGCCGCCGCCGCGCAGGGCTGGGACCAGATGGACCACTCGGCGCTGGTCAAGGCGCTGGAGCTGCTGGGCCATCACGAGGTCGGTAGCACTACGGACGCCGGCTGAGGGGACAGGTCTCCACAATCACCGGTCATGAGCCTGCCCCACGACGCTTCCGCCGCTCCGGCCGCCCTGGCTGCCGCAACGTCCGGTCCCGGATCGCCCGTCGCCGGGTCGCCGGAGGCGGCGGCCCTCGTCTCGGATCCCCGCGCCCTGCTGAAGCACCTCTACCGCGTCGCGGTGGAGCGTGCGCTGCCCGGGAAGATCCTTGCCGGCCACCTGCCGCCGCCCCCGACATCGCCAAAGGGCCGCACGCTGGTGATCGGCGCGGGCAAGGGCGGCGGGTCGATGGCGCAGGCCTTCGAGGCCGCGTGGCCGGCGGACGCGCCCATGACCGGGCTGGTCATCACGCGCTACGGGCATATCCCGCCGGACTACCGGCCGCGGCGCATCGAGATGGTCGAGGCGGCGCACCCGGTGCCGGACGCCGCTGGCGAACGCGCCGCGGCGCGGATGATGCAGATGGTGCGCGACTTCAAGCCGACGGCCGACGACCAGGTGATCTGCCTGATCTCCGGCGGAGGTTCGGCGCTGATGCCGCTGCCCGCCCCGGGACTGACGCTGGCCGACAAGCAGGCGGTCAACCGCGCGCTGCTGGCCAGCGGCGCCAACATCGTCGAGATGAACTGCGTGCGCAAGCACCTCAGCGGGATCAAGGGCGGGCGGCTGGCCGCCGCCTGCGCGCCGGCCAAGCTGCTGACGCTGATGATCTCTGACGTGCCGGGCGACGATCCGCAGGTGATCGCCTCCGGCCCGACGGTGCCGGACGCCACCACCTGCGCCCAGGCGCTGGCGATCTGCCGCCGCTACCGCATCGCCTTGCCGCAGGTCGCGGTCGACGCGCTGGAGCGCGGCGAGTGGGAAACGCCCAAGCCCGGCGACCCCTGCTTCGACGGCCATGAGCAGCGCATCATCGCGGCGCCGCGCCAGAGCCTGCTGGCGGCCGCCGAGGCGGCGCGCGCGCTGGGCATCACTGCGCATGTGCTGTCGGACGAGATCGAGGGCGAGTCCCGCGAGGTCGGCCGCGTGCACGCCGCGCTGGCGCGCTCGGTGGCGCGGCACGGCGAACCCTTCGCCAAGCCCTGCCTGATCCTGTCCGGCGGCGAGACCACGGTGACGCTGGTTTCGCAGCCGGGACGCGGCGGCCGGGCGGGCGAGTTCGTGCTCGGCTGCGCGATCGCGCTGGACGGGCAGCCGGAGGTCTGGGGCCTGGCCGCGGATACCGACGGCATCGACGGCGTGGAGGACAACGCCGGCGCCTTCCTCAGTCCCAGCACCCTGGAGCGCGCCCGCGCGCTCGGTCTGAAGCCGGCGGACCTGCTGGCGGCCAACAATGGTTATGCGCTCTTCGAGGCGCTCGGCGATCTGCTGATCACCGGACCGACCCAGACCAACGTCAACGACTTCCGCGCGCTGCTGATCCGCTGATCTCCCCCTCTCGAGCGAATCGAGGGGGAGATTGATCAGATGTTGACGCTCCTCAAGGCAATTTCCTCGAAGGGCGAGGACAGTCCGGCATTCCCGCATTCCGAGAATTGCCGAGCACGCCCGTGATTGCCCCTCAGTCCCCCGACCTCTCCCTTCCCGCCAGCACCGGGCTGATCCCCGGTCCCGCGCATCCGATTCCCTGGCGCGCGCTGCTCGGCGACGTGCTGCTGGACGGCGACAGCTGGTCCGCGCTGGCCGGCATGACCCATGTGCGCCGCTGCCAGGCCGGCGAGTTGGCGATCCGACGCGGCGATGCCGCCGTGGCCATGCTGGCGTTGTGCGAGGGCAAGGTCGCCGCGCGCGGCCCGCTGAGCGGACCGCAGTGGCTGGACCTGCACACGGCGTGGATGGAAGGCCGTTACGAGGAGGACGTGACCGTGGTCTCCTCTTCGGCGCAGGTGATGGTCTGGCCGATGGCGGTGGCGACGATGTGGCTGCGCTCGCAGCCGCCGGTGCTGGAGGCGCTGGTGCGGGCCGTGTCCGCGCAGCTGCGCGACGCCCAGGACGGGATCCGCGGCCTGACGATGAAGGACGCCACCGGCCGGGTCGCGGCCTGGCTGCTGGCGCAGGCCGGCGCCGCCGGGGAGCTGCAGCTCGCCGAGCGCAAGCGGGACGTGGCGGCGCAGCTGTCGATCTCGCCGGAGACCTTGTCTCGCACGCTGCGCCAACTGGCCGATCGTGGCGTCCTGGTGGTCCAGGGCTACCGCATCGGGCTGCTGGACCGGGTCGAACTGCTGGCGCTGGCGCGCGGTCGCTGAGCCGCTTAGACTGGCCGCCACACTTCCCGTTGTGTCCCCAAGGAGGCCAATGTGACGATCGCCAGCGTGACCCCCGCCGCCACCGTTTCCAGTGCGGAACGATTCTTCGGGGGGCACGCCAGCCTTCCGGTGATGCCCGAGGTCGGACGCAAGCTGCTGCGCAGCCTGGACGACGACGGTGTCTCGCTCGGCCAGATCGCCGAGCTGATCGGGAAGGACTCGACGCTCGCGGCCAAGGTGCTGCGGCTGGCCAACTCGGCGCGCTACAGCCCGTCGCACACCATCAGCACGCTGCAGGACGCGGCGATGGCGCTGGGCCTGGAGACGCTGCGCAACCTCGCGATGGCGGCCAGCCTGACCGGCACCTTCCCCGACGTGAAGGGCCTGGACCGGCAGCGCTTCTGGCGCCACAGCATGCGCACGGCGGGGTATGCCCGGCTGTTGGCCAAGCTGCTGCAGGGCGATGCGGACACCGCCTACCTTGCCGGCCTGATGCTGCGCACCGGTCAGTTGATGATGGCGATGACCGAGCCGGACCAGGTCGCCGACGTGGAGGCCCATGCGGGCGAGCCGGGCAGCCGTTTCTCGCTGGAGTCCAGCCGCTTCGGCTGCACGCACGCCGACGTGACGGCGGCGCTCGCGGCGCACTGGCATTTCCCCGCCGATCTGGTCGAGGCCTTCAAGGATGCGAACGTGCCGCTGGAGGTCAAGCCCTTCTCGATGCTCGCCGCGATCCTGCATCTGTCCGAGGTCATCGCCGACGCCTGCGAGCAGAACGGCGATCGCATCGCCGCGCTGACGACGGCCGTGCCCGAGCTGGTGGAGCATCTCCACCTGGACCTCGAGTTCCTGCGCCTGCGTCTGGACGCGTGCGGAGATCCGGGACAGGACGTGGAGCTGATGCTCAAGTGAGGCAGCGCTGAGGTAAGGTCAGCCGTTCCACGATCCAGACAAAAGCATCGGAGACAGCATGACGACCTACCAGGGAAGCTGCCACTGCGGACGCGTGGCCTACGAGGTGGACGGCGAGATCGACGACGCGGTGGCCTGCAACTGCTCGATGTGCCAGCGCAAGGGCTCGCTGCTGTGGTTCGTGCCGCGCGCGCAGTTCCGGTTGAAGACCGAGGATGCGGCGGCGGCCACCTACCTGTTCAACAAGCACTCGATCAAGCATCGCTTCTGCGCGGTGTGCGGGATCCATCCGTATGCCGAGGGCACCGATCCGAAGGGCAACGCGATGGCGGCGATCAACGTCCGCTGCCTTGAAGGCATCGACCTGGAGAGCGTTCCGGTCACGCACTACAACGGCCGGGACGCCTGAGAACGCACGAGTCCCCGGGCGGCAAGGCGAGGCACGACGACGCCGTCGTCGTGCCGGCGGCTCACTTCGCGCGCAGGCCTTTGCCGTAGACCTCGAGCGAATCGTCGAAGACCTTGCAGTGGGACTGCTTGCGAGTCGGTGCGATCTCGCGGTCATACCGGCCCTGCAGTCGGGCCATCAGTAGCATGGATGCTTCTGACGCGCGATCGCGGGGCAGGGCGCCGGTGGCGACGGCGGCGTCATCGATCGTCTTCGTGGACAGGTCGAAGACCGCCTGGTGGCGGTTCTCCCACTTCATCAACGACTTGATCGCGGTCTTGCCGAACGGCTCGCAGAACATCGCCTCATTGCGGGCGCCGATGAGCAGCATCAGGTTGTTGGCCGCGTCCTCCTTCGTCAAGGCGTGAGCGGGCAAGGCGGCGCACAGGCCCAGGGCCAGCGCGGGGGCGAAGAGGAAGCGCGGTCGCATCGATCGATCCGGGTGAGGATGAGGGAGCGCGACGGTAACGACGTGGAAGGTGCGCGTCAATGTGCGGTCAGTCATGTGGACTGCCACGACCGCTGGCCCTCACCCCCCGCCCTCTCCCGCGGTGCGGGAGAGGGGGCCTCCACCGCTCAGAAGTAATCGGAGAGGGAGCCATCGGGACACCGTGGCGAGCCCCTCTGCGGGAGAGGGGCCTTGCTCAACGCCCGATCACAGCTTCGTGATCCGCACCCAGTTCAGGTTCCAGCCGCTGGCCGGCGCGTAGACGCCGAGCGCGTAGGTGCCGGCGTTCACGTTCACGGTGTGCGACACCGTCGTCCAGTTCTGCCATCCGCCAGTCGCCGGAATGACGACTTGACCGAGCTGGATGCTGCCGGCGTTCAGGTCCAGCGACAGCCGCGCGCCGCTCGGGCTGGCGACGCGGTACTCGACGCGGTAGCTGCCGCTGGTCGGGAAGTTGACGTTGGCGTAGGCCATCCAATCGCCGGTGTCGATCCAGCCGACGTTGCTGCCGCCTTCGCTGCAGGCCTCGGTCTGCACGCCGCTCTGGTTGCTGAAGCTCTCCGCCTCGATCAGCTTGCTGGTCGTGGGCGGGGGCGTCGTGCCGCCGCCGATCTCGGAGCGGATCGCCGTCAGCAGGCTGTTGGCGCCGCTGGCGTCCTGCGCCAGCTCCCAGATCATCACGCCCGACCCCTGCTGCAGGCCCAGTCGCGTCTTGGCCTTGATCGTCGGAATGCCGTTGTAGGTGATGTAACCGCAGCTGGCGCACAGCGTGCCGATCAGGTCCTTCTGCGCCGCGGCCGCGCCGAACTGGTTGAGGATGTCGTTGAAGCCGTAGTCCGACGCATAGCCGTTGAAGCCGTAGCCGTAGAACGGCACGCCCAGCACCAGTTTCTCCTTGGGCAGGCCGCGGGACTGCCAGGTCGCGACGTCGCGCTGCGCCTGCGCGTAGGACGAATGCTCCTGACCGACCTGACCCCAGCTCGGTCCCACGTTGTCGTAGGACATGATGGTCACGAAGTCGAAGTGCGGGATCGACGACACCGGCACCATCCCGCCTTCGTAGCTCGCCGTGGCTGCCGTCACCAGCTTGCCGGGCAGCGCGGCGCGCAGCGCCTGGATGAAGGGCGTGTAGTTGCCGGCGCGGTCGATGGCCGTCAGCACCGCGCCTTCGATGTCGATGTCGGCGCCGTCCAGGCCGTAGGTGTTGACGAACTGCGCCAGGCCGTTGACCGTGGCCGCGCGGCTGCCGGGCGCCAGCAGGTTCTGCCAGTTGCCGGAGCAGCCCGGGATCGCGCCGCCGGCCACCGAGATCAGCACCTTCACGCCGGCTGCGTGCGCCTTCTGCACGACGTACTGGATGTCGGCGCCCGACGCATCCATGCAGGTCGGATTGCCGTTGCTCAGGAAGGCGCCGCTGGCCGACGGATTCGCGAAGGCCAGGTTGATGTGGGTGAGCTTGCTCAGGTCGGTGCGGTCGGCGACGGCGCGCAGGTTCTTCCACGCCGGGATGTAGCCGACCACCTTGGTCTGGGCGAGGGCGCTCGACGCCACGCCGCACAGGGCGAGGGCGGCCAGCAGGCCGGTGAGGACCGGACGGCGGATCGATTCGGACAGAGTCATCGCATGCTCCCTTGGAGTTGAGGGATCGACCGGGCATCGCGCGACGTCCGCGCGGCCTCGGGGTCGATCGCCGGCGATTCTGTGGCGTTTGCTGAAATCGCTTTCATGGTTGTCCCTGAATCGGCGACGCGCATCCGGTATCGAATGCAACCAGGCGTTGTGCCCCTTGAACAGGGGGACGGGCGCGTGTCGGCTGTGTAAAGCGCGAAACGCTGGAATCCTGCTTGCGACCGCTTACGAATCGGCGCCACCGGTTGCAGGTCGTGCGAGGAGCGCTTCGAATAATCCGCCGCCTACCTCCAAAGGTCTAAAGGACGGATTTCCATGAACACCACCGCGAGGCGCTCCGGCGCAGCTCTCCGCCTGCATCCGCTGGCCCTGTCCCTGGTCGTGGCCGGCGTGCTCGTCGGTTGCGGCGGCGGCAGCGACGGCGCCGGCGGCCTCGTCTCGGCGGCCAACCAGACCGGCACCTCGACGACGGCCGCCGCCGTCGCCGCGGCCAACACCGGCACTCAGGTCTGCTTCTACGAGCACGTCAACTTCACCGGTGCCAGCATGTGCCTGACCGGCGACACGGCCTGGGTCGGCCCGGGCTGGAACGACCGCATCTCGTCGGTGCGCGTGCCGGCCGGCTGGAAGGCGGAGCTGTTCGCCGATCTCCGCTACGTCGGCAAGTCGCTGACGCTGACGGCGGACAACGCCAACCTCGTGCCCGCGGGCATGAACGACATCATCTCGTCGATGCGCATCACCAAGCCGTCGACGGCGGCGAAGGTGACGCTGGCGTCGGTGCAGTTCGCGCAGTCCATGCTCTACGGCAGCAGCGACAGCCAGCTCGTGCTGGTCGCCAACAAGCCGACGCTGCTGAAGGTCAACGTCACCGCGCCGGCGGGCACTGTCGCGCCGACGGGCCTGGTGCGCATCGACAACACGGTCGACGGCACCGGCCGCGACCTGATCCTGGCAGCGCCGCGCCGCGGTCTGCCGACCGCGGTCTCCGACACGCAGTCCTTCGACGACGCCTACAGCGTCAGCATCCCGGCGGACCTGGTGAAGAACGGCATGAAGGTGACGGTGAACGTCGCCGGCGCCGCGGCGCAGAGCTTCACGCCGCGCGTGGGCGGCGCCACGCCGATGAAGTTCACGCCGATCGCGGTGCGCATCGCCGGCACCACCGGCCAGCTGCCGGTGGACCAGACCGGCCACCTGCGCGCGCTGTTCCCGGTGTCGACGGTGACGCCGCAGTCGCACCCGGTCTTCGTGTCGAGCAAGGTCACCTCGCTGCCGACCACCGACGCACAGTGGAGCGACGCCTTCGGCAAGATCCTGGGCGAGCTCAACGACCTGCACCGCATCGAAGGCGCGGCGCGTCACGACTACTACTTCGGCTTCATCCCCAAGCGCACCTGGGGTCTGGCGGGTCTGGGCTACGTCCCGGGCAACTCGGCGGTCGGCTTCGACATGCCGAGCAACCCGGACACGGTGCGCGACGTCGTCGCGCACGAGCTGGGCCACAACTTCTCGCTGCCGCACGCGGCCTGCGGCGGCGCCGGTTCGCCGGATCCGAAGTACCCGTATCCGGACGCCAACCTGGGCAAGCCGGGCCGCTACATCTGGAGCTACCTGTCGGACACCAACTCGTTCTACGACCCGCGTCCGACCGACCGCCACGACATCATGAGCTACTGCGGCGGCGTGGTGTTCTCGGACTACAACTACCGCATCATGCAGACCTTCCTGACGCCGACGGACGCCGTCAAGGCGCAGGCGGCGGAAGCCAAGGCGGTGGCGCAGGACGTGCTGCTGGTCAGCGGCAGCATCAACGGCCGCCAGGTCGAGATCAACCCGGTGAAGGCGCTGTTCGCCAAGCCTGACGTGGCTTCCGGTCCGTACGTGCTGCGCGTGCAGACGACGGCGGGCCAGATCCAGGACGTGGCCTTCACGGCGCAGTCGCTGGACCATGACGGCGACAACCTGCACTTCAGCGTGCTGGTACCCAAGGTCGACAACATCGGCAGCATCAGCGTGCTGAAGGACGGCGTGACCCTGGCGCAGGCCCAGGCGAAGGTGACCAACGCCCGAGCGAAGTCGCTGGCGGCCGGCGGCACCCGCGCGCAGGTGACGGTGAAGGAAACGTCCGGCAAGGCCACGCTGCGCTGGGATGCGGACGCATCGCCGTTCCTGAGCGTGACCTGGACGGACGGCACCCGCCGCCTGAACCTGGCGCAGGACCTGCAGGGCGGCGAGGCGACGCTGGACACGCATGAACTGCCGGCCGGCGGCCGCTTCGAGTTCATCGTGTCGGACGGCCTGAACGCGCAGCGCGTCGAAACGGCACGCTGAGCAGGCTGAGCGCGCGGGAGCGCGCCGTCAGTCAAACGGGGGATCGGGCTTGAGGGCGCGATCCCCCGTTGTCGTCGGGACGTGTGATCAACGTCCCGTCGATCGACGCCGACCCGATCAGGCTCCGAGGAGCCGCTGCCGCTCGCCGGTGATCGCGGCGCGTTCCACCGCCGCGATCAGTCGGCTGTTGTGAAGCGCATGGGCGAAGCCCGGCGTGTCGTGACGACCGGTCGCCAGATCCCGCGCCAGACTGGCGTAGACCTCGCCGACGTTGATGGCGGCACCGTGCCAGAACGCCGCGGCGGTCGAGCCCACACCGGTTGCGATCGGGGCTTGCGGCGGCTCGACGCCCACGCTGGACGTCAGCGTCAGATCGCCGACCTGCACGCCGGCGGCATGGCTGCCTTTCAGCGTCAGAGACCCGGCGGAGCCGCGGACCTCCAGGACGAACTGCGCGTCCTCAGGCGGCACGCCGGCCAGCACCTGGATCGACACGGAGGCACCGAGAGCCGTCCTGGCGATGAGGTCGACGTGGTCGGGGATCTCCCGCACGGACGAGCGTCCCGCGTCGATCAGCTCGATCGTCGGCCAGAGGAGTTCGGTCCGCGCGTCGACCTCGGTGATGTCGCCCAGCACGGCTTCCACGACGTCCAGCACGTGGGCGGTCGTGATGGTCAGGAAGCTTGCGCCGGAGGCCGCCTTGTTGAAGTAGTCGTAGGCGAGGGGAGACTGCGGGCCGAATCCGAAGGTGGTGGCCCGGACGTTGGCCGACATCAGACGCCCAAGGCGACCCGAGGCAATGAGTTCGACGGCGCGGCGCACCGACGGATTCAAGCGGCCCTGCAGTCCGATGGCGGTATGCAGCGATCCTGCGGCGGCGGCCATCTCTCCGGTCTCGGCCAGGGTCGCGCCGAGCGGCGCCTCGCAGTAGACCGCCTTGTCCGCGGCCAGCGCCGCCAGCACCAGCTCCCGGTGCGCCGGCACCTTCACGGCTACGGTGACGACGTCGATCGTCTCGTCGCGGATCAACGCGTAGGGATCCGCATACCAGCGCTCCGCGCCGAAGGCTTGCGCCGCGGCCCGCGCGCTGCCCTCCCGTCGGGTCGCCACCGCGGCGAGCTCCAACCCGGGCTGATCCCGCAACGCGGGGACGTGCGACGCGCCGGCCCAACTGGCCTGGGCGTCTGCGCCGATGATGCCCACGCGAAATTTCCTGATCGACATGTCCTGACTCCAATGATGACGAGAAGGGACGGATGCTAAAAATCGGATTGATCAGCCGGAAGACCGTCTCGGAGACATCACTGTCAATGGCAGATTTACACTGGAGGCCATGACTCCTGCGCTGCTGCCTTCGCTGGCGTGGTTCGCCCGTGTCGCCCGACAGGGCAGCTTCACGCGCGCGGCGGACGAACTGGGCGTGACTCGCGCCGCGGTGTCGCAGAACCTCAAGGCGCTGGAACGGCAGTTGGGCGTCCGGCTGCTGCATCGCACGACACGCGACATGTCGCTCACCGAGGCCGGCCAGCAGTTGCTGGACACGCTGGTGCCGGCGCTGGAGAAGATCGAGCGGGCCGTGCAGCGCCTCGGCGACGTCGACGGCGCGCCGTCGGGTCTGCTCCGGATCAACACTTCGCGGCTGGCGGCCCGGGCCTTGCTGGCGCCGCATCTGGCCGAGTTCCACCAACGCTATCCGGCGGTGAAAGTGGAACTGGTGATGGCGGACTCGCTGTCCAACATCATTGCGGACGGATGCGATGTCGGCATCCGCTTGGGGCACAGCCTCTCGGAGCACGTGGTGGCGGTGCCGATCACGCCGCCGTTGTCGATGGCGGTCGTCGCCTCGCCGACGTATCTGGACCGGCGCGGGACGCCGAAGACGGTCGAGGACCTGATCGGGCACGACTGCATCAACTACCGTTTCGCGGGCAGCGGCGCTCTGCGCGAGTGGGATTTCAATGAACCGGGCAGCGCCGGCCGGCACTTCACGCAGGCGGTCGCCGGCAGTTTCACGAGCAACGACGACGAGAGCATGGTGACCGCGGCGGTCCAGGGCCTCGGTCTGATCCAGATCGTGGACATCGCGGTGCGGCCGCAGTTGGCCGACGGCAGCCTGGTCCGGGTGATGCGCGAGTGGACGCATGAACTCGCGGCGTTCTATCTGTACTCGCCCTCGCGCGAGCACCGGCCGGCGAAGGTGCAGGCGCTGCATGACTTCCTGATCGAGAAGCGGGCGGGCATCACGCCGGCGTAGTACAGCTGCTCGACGGCGAGCGTGGGCGACGGCGTGACCCGTTCGGTACCGCGCCGCGCTACCCCAGGACTTTCGTCCATTGACGCCGCGAGCTGGTGAAAGACACTGCGGGCCTTTCCTCGACCTGCTGCGGCCGCGCGCGACATGGACTCCTTCGAAGTTTTCCTCTTGTTCGTCGCCCTGGGCTATCTGTGGTGGCAGCTCTCCAAGGTGAAGCGGCGCGTCCGTGAGCTGGAGGAACGGCTGGCCACGACGTCTGCGCCGACCGCTCCGACCGTTCCAGTCGCTCCGATGCCCGAGGCCGCTGCGACCGTGCCATCGTCGCCGCCGGTCCGATCGCCGGCGGCACCCCGCGTCGCGCCGTCGCCGGCCGCCTCAGCCACACCGCAATGGCAGGTCGCCTTCTTCGACCTGCTGCGCAAGAACCTCTTCGCCGTCGCCGGCGTCATCCTGCTGCTGCTCGGCTTCGTGGTGCTGTTCCGCTCGATCGAGTGGGGCCACCTGCTGTCGCCGCTCGCCAAGGTCTCGCTCGGCTGGGTCGCCGCAGCGGCGCTCGGCTTCGCCGGCATCCGGCTGAGCGCGCGCAATGGGTTGTGGGGCCAGGTCGTGCAAGGCGGCGCGGCGGCCATCGGCTTCCTCGCGACCTATGTCGGCGCCTCGGGCTATGAAGTCGTCTCGCCGACGGTCGCGTTGGTCCTCTTCACCGCGATCTCCGGAGCGCTCGTGTATCGCGCGCTGAAGGAGGATGCGAAGGTCTTGGCCGGCGTCGGTTTCCTGGGCGCCTATGCCGCGCCGCTTCTGGCCATGTACGGCCATGCCGGGCTGCTCTTCAATCTGGTCTACGGCCTCATCGTCACTGCTTTCGCGCTGGGCGTGAGCCTGTCCCGACGCTGGCAGGAGATCGGCATCCACGCCCACGTGTGCGCGACGGGTCTGGCCTCGCTCGCGTACGCGGGCGCGACGTACGAACCCTCGCTGCCCGCGTGGCAGCAGCAGGCGCTGCTGCTGGCCTATGTCGCGCAGTTCGCCGGCTGGGCGCTGGTCTGGGCGCGGCGCCATCGTCCCTCTGAGGAGCCGGTCGGGCACTTGTTGTCGGCGTCGGCCCGCGAGATCCCCGTCCTCAGCGCCAGCTTCTCGACCACCGCCGTCGTCTTCGTCGCGCTGGAGAGCTGGCTGCTGGCGCCGACCGCGTTCATGGTCGTCGCCTTCTTCACCGCGGCCGCGCTGGCCTTCGCGGGCATGCGGCTGTTCCCGCAGCGCGCCCTGCGCGAGACCGCCTGGGTGCTGAGCGCGCTGAGCGTGGCGGCCGGGCTGGTGCAAGGCGATCTGGCGCGATCGGTCGCGAGCTTCGGCCTGTTCGCCGAAGGCGCGATCCTGACGCTGACGACGCGTTCGCAGTCCGTGTTCCGACGCCTCGTGGCGCGCGGACTCGTGGCGGTCGGCGCCGTCGCCGTGATCGATGTGCCCGCGTTGTGGCCCGTCGCCTTGCTGCTGCTGGCGGGCCTCGCGCTGTCGGTGCGGATGCAGCGCGAGCTCAGACCTGTCGACGCCGGCCTGGCCGCGACCGTGACCGTCGCGGCTGCGGCGGCGTTGTCGTACCGCCATGTCGGACTCGGCTTCGAGGTGCTGCCGATGTTCACGCTGATCATGCTGGCGGCGACGCTGCTGGCGCATGTGCTGGGTCGTGCAACGTCGACATCGCAGGAAGCGATGGAGGCGAAGCCGTCCGACATCCTCCTCGTGCGCTCGATCTACGCGGCCGTGCTCGCCGCGGGCTGGCTGCTGACCCTGACCGTGGCGCGCGAGGCACCGCGTGTGCTGACGCTGGCCGCGGTGGTGGCGCCCGTGGCCTTCGGCGCGGTGGCGGCATTCCTGTCGCTGCGCCGGACGCTCAGCCCCTATGCCGCCGAGCGCGCCAAGGCGCTGCTGTGGCTGGCCCATCTGCTGCCGGCGCTGGTGGCCTTCGTCTTCAACTGCAGTTGGACGCAGATCGCCTGGCTGCTCGTGGCGGGGACTGTCGCCATCGCCCACGTGCTCACGCGCTTGCGCGTGGATGCACCGGGGGCCAAGGAGGTCTTCATCTCCGCCATCAGCATGGCGCACGCGGCGGGGCTGGCGTCGCCGGTGCCGCTCGTGATCGCCGCCTGGCCCTGGACCGGCTCGGCCGGCGGCGCAGAGTGGGTGCTGGCCGGGGCGGCCTTCTACGCCGCATTGGTGACCTGGTGGAAGCTCGGTGAGGGCGTGCCCGTGCAGGTCCGCCACATCGTCGCCGCCGCGACCGGCGTCGCGATGGGCTATGTGGTCGTGCGCGGTGTGACCGACGCGCCGCAGCTCGCATTCCCGCTCGCGTGGGACAGCTACCTGCTGCCGGTCGCGCTGGCCGCCGTCGGCGTGGGCTTCCTGTTCCTGAGCACGCGCGGCGGTCGCCGCCTGGCCTGGCAGGTCTCGGCCGCTCTCCTGGCCGGCTCGGCGGTCAAGCTGCTGCTGTCGCTGGGCAGCCTGGCGCTGTCGCCGATGGGCATCGTCGGCAGCCTGCTCGGCATGGGCGCGCTGTTCCTGATGGCGGGATACCTGGCGCCGCAGCCACCGGCGCGGGAGTAGACGGTCCGACCTCGTCGTCGCCGCTAAGCGAAGCGCTTGCGGTACTCCACGAGCGTGAGTCCCAAGCGCCGGCCGAAGGCGCGCCGGAATCCGTCCACGTTCGCGTAGCCGACCGCGTCGGCCAGGCGCTTGGCCGGCAGGTCCGACTCCTCCGCCATCCGGCGCGCTGCGTCGATGCGCGCGTTCTCGACGAACTCCGCGGGGGTCGTGCCGGTCTCGTCGCGGAACACGCGCGCGAAGGTGCGCTCGCTCATGCCCGCGCGTTTCGCGAGCGCGGGAACGGACAGGTCCGCGCGCAGGTGCGCGAGCACGTAGTCCTGGATCGCGCTGACGTCGGAACGTTCGGCCGTCTGTGCGGCCAGGTGGGCGCTGAACTGGCTCTGCCCGCCGGGCCGCTTCAGGAACATCACCAGCTGCCGCGCCACGCGCAGCGCGAGCTCGCGGCCGTGGTCGTCCTCGACCATCGCGAGCGCCAGGTCCATCCCGGCGGTGACGCCCGCTGAAGTGAAGAGCCGGCCGTCCTTCACGTAGATTGCGTCGGGCTCGACGCAGGCGTCGGGGTGGTCCGCAGCGAGCAGGTCCGTGGAGTTCCAGTGCGTCGCCACGCGCTTGCCATCCAACAGCCCGGCCGACGCCAGCGCGAAGGCGCCGGTGCAGACCGAGCCGTACCGGCGCGCTGTGCTGGCTTGCCGTTGCAGCCAGCGCCGCAGGTCCTCATCGACGGCCATGTCGTCGCGCCGCGGGCTGCCGGCAACGAGCAGCGTGTCGATGCGACCGCGGTGCGTCGCCACGGTCGCGTCGACCGCCATGCGCAGGCCGCTGCTGCTGCGCAGCAGCCCCTCGTCCGTGCTGATCACGCTCACCTGGTATGCCTTGGGATCTCCGAGCTGGTGCGACGCCTCGGCGAAGACATCGGCAGGGCCGGCCACGTCGAGCAACTGAAAGCGGGGGAAGGCGAGGATGGCGATGCGCATGGCGGGGATGGCCCGGTGAATGGCAGGAAACGTCGTTCCGTAGTCGGGCACGTTTCGAGGAGCTTGGCAGAAAATGACGAGGCGCGCAAATTCAGCCAGATATCCGCCAACGACCCAGCCAAGGACGCCCCATGAACGCCTCGCCTCCCATGCCTTCGACCAGCCCCATGACATCGGGCATCGCGGCGGCCTCCGCTCCCGCGGACGCCTCGATCCGCCACCTGCCGGTGAACCTGTTCGCGTCCGTGATGGGGTTGTCCGGACTGGCGCTGGCCTGGCGGCTCGCGCATCGGAACCTCGACGCGCCCGCGTTCATCGGCGAGGCGCTGGGGCTGCTTGCGATCGTCGTCTTCGTGCTGATGGCCGCCGGCTACCTGAGCAAGCTCGCGAAGCACCCGGACGCCGTGCTGGCGGAGTTTCGCCATCCGGTGGGCGGCAACTTCTTCGGCACGATCGCGATCTCGCTGCTGCTCCTGTCGTCGCTGATCGAGCCCTACGCCGCATCGACGGCGCACGCGCTGTGGACGCTCGGCGCGCTGGGGGCGTTCGGGCTCGCGTTCCTCGCGGTGTCGCGATTGCTGAAGGGGCAGCTGGAATCCGCGCTCGTGATGCCTGCGTGGCTGCTCTCCGGCGTCGCGACGCTCGACATCGCGGTGACCGGCCGCGACATGCCGATGGCCTGGGCGCCGGAGATGAACCTGATCGCCGGCGCGCTCGGCGCGATGCTGGCGCCGGTGCTGTTCGTGATGATCGTGAGCCGGCTGGTGCACCGCGAGCCGCTGGCACCGGCGGTGACGCCCTCGCTGATGATGCTGGTCGCGCCGTTCGAAGTGGGATTCCTCGCCTACACCAACCTCGTCGGCGGCGTCGACCGCTTCGCGGCGGTGCTCTTCTACTTCGGGCTGTTCCTGTTCCTCGTGGTCGCGCCGAAAGTGTTCCGGCCCGGCATTGCGTTCTCGCCGGCCTGGTGGGGCATCAGCTTCCCGCTCGCGGCCTTGGCGAGCGCGGCGCTGAAGTACGCGCACCACGCGGGCGGCCAGCCGCTCCAGATGCTGGCGGTCGTGCTGCTCGCGGTGTTGAGCGTCGCGTTGGCCGTGCTGTTCGTGCGGACCTTGCGGATCGTGTTGAACGGGCAGCTGTTCAGGTGACCGGCGAGGCGTGCCCGGGAGGCCGACGCTCCGCGGCGCGCGTCATTCGAATATTGGTCTGACGAGCCTTGGCAATCGCGTTGTCCCAGGCGCGACCCGGGCTGACCTTGCCCGCCGACTGGGCGACAGGCACGACGGCCGAAGTCGGCGGCTGTGGGGGTGGCGGCGAAGCGATCGCGGGAGAGGGCGGAGCGTCGCGCGGGACGCTGGCGGCCGGTGCCGCTGTTGAAGCAATCCCGCTGGTGGCCGGTGCCTCCGCGCGGAAGAAAAGGAGCGCCGCGATCAGCGCGCCCAGCACGCCGCCAGCGGCGGCCCAACACAACGTCGATCTCACCATGTCCTCCCCAGGACCTTGTCTTGAGGCACGACGATACAGGGGAAAACGGCCAGACCGACTTAGCGCTCGCCTCGACTGACCTGGACCGCCTCGACCGCATCCAGCACCGCCTCCGGCGTCGCCGGCGCGCGCAGCGGCGGATCGCAGCGCCCCGGCCCGCAGGCCGCGACCGCGTCCTTGATCGCGAGCAGCACCGAGAACGGCAGCAGCAGCGGCGGCTCGCCGACCGCCTTCGACCGGTGGATGCTGTCCGCCGCGTTCGGCGCGTCGTAGAGCGCGACGCGGAAGTCCTGCGGCATGTCGTTGGCCGTCGGGATCTTGTAGGTGCTCGGCGCGTGCGTCAGCAGCAGCCCCGACTGCGGATGCCACACCAGCTCCTCGCTGGTCAGCCAGCCCTGGCCCTGCACGAACGCGCCTTCGACCTGGCCGATGTCCAGCGCCGGGTTCAGCGACCTGCCGACGTCGTGCAGCACGTCCGCGCGCAGCACGCGGGTCTCGCCGGTCAGCGTGTCGACGAGCACCTCCGCCACCGCCGCGCCGAAGGCGTAGTAGTAGAACGGGTGGCCCTGCAGCTTCGCGCGATCCCAGTGCAGGCCGGGCGTCGCGTAGAAGCCGTCGCTCCAGAGCTGGATGCGCTCCAGGTACGCCTTGGCCACCAGCTCCTTGAAGCTGATCGCCTTCGGACCATCGAGGCCCTCGCGATGTCCGTCGCCGGCGCCGTCGGCCCGCGCATCGACGCGCACCTCACCCCCGTCGAAGACGAGCGCGTCCTCGTCGCAGCCGAGCAGGCGCGCCGCCAGCGGCTTCAGGCGCTGCTTGATCTTGCGCGCCGCGTCCTGAGCCGCCTTGCCGTTGAGGTCCGAGCCGGTGGATGCCGCCGTCGCCGAGGTGTTGGCCACCTTGCTGGTGTCGGTCGCGCTCGCGCGCACCTGCAGCGCCGGCACGCCCAGCTCATGCGCCACTACCTGCGCGACCTTGGTGTTGAGCCCCTGGCCCATTTCCGTGCCGCCGTGGTTCACCAGCACCGAGCCGTCCGTGTAGACATGCACCAACGCGCCCGCCTGGTTCAGGTGGACGACGTTGAACGAGATGCCGAACTTCACCGGCGTCAGCGCGAGCCCGCGCTTGAGCACCGGGTTGGCCGCGTTGAAGGCGGCGATCTCCCCGCGCCGCGCGTGATACCCGGAGGTCTCGATCAACTGGTCCGTCAGCAGGCCGATCTGGTTGTCCTCGACGCGCTGGCCGTAGGGCGTGACGTCCTGGCCATCGCGATAGAAGTTGCGTTGCCGGACCGTCAACGGATCGAGGCCCAGTCGCCGCGCGACGCCGTCGAGGATCATCTCGATCGCCAGCGCGCCCTGCGGACCGCCGAAGCCGCGGAAGGCCGTGTTGCTCTGCGTGTTCGTCTTCGCGGCGTAGCCGTGCATGGCGACATTCGGCAGCCAGTAGGCGTTGTCGAAATGGCACAGGGCGCGCGCCATCACCGGTCCGGAGAGGTCCGCGCTGTGGCCGGCGTTGGAGATCAGGTCGATCTCGGCGCCGAGGATCCGTCCCTGGTCGTCGAAGCCGACCGACCATCGGTAATCGAAGCCGTGACGTCGGCCGGTGACGAGGAAATCGTCGTCGCGGTCGACGCGCAGCTTGACCGGGCGGCGCAGCTTGTTCGCGGCGATCGCCGCGATGCAGGCGAAGAGCGCCGATTGCGATTCCTTGCCGCCGAAGCCGCCGCCCATGCGCCGGCATTGCACCGTGACCTGATGCGACTGCCAGCCCATCGCGTGGGACACCAGCTGCTGCATCTCCGAGGGATGCTGCGTGGAGCAGTGGATCAGCAGCGCCTGGTTCTCCTGCGGCAGCGCGTAGCTGATCTGGCCTTCGAGGTAGAACTGCTCCTGTCCGCCGACGGCCCATTCGCCGTCGAGGCGGTGCGGGGACGCGGCCAGCGCGGCCTGCGCGTCGCCGCGCGCCAGGTGCATCGGGGGAATGACGTACTGGCCGAGGGCATGGGCCTCGCGCGCGGTCAGCACCGCCGGCAGCGGCGTGCCGACGATGACCTGCTTGGCCATCGCGGCGGCGCGGCGCGCGAGTTCGCGGTCGGTCGCGATCACCGCGTAGACCGGCTGGCCGACGTAGCGCAGCTCGCCGTTGGCGAGGAGGGGATCGTCGTGGAGCAGCGGGCCGCAGTTGTTCTCGGCGGGGATGTCGGCGGCGGTCAGCACCGCGACGACGCCCGGTTGCCGGCGCAGCAGCTCGACATCGATGGAGACGAGCGTCCCGTGCGCGATCGGCGACAGACCGAGCGCCGCATGCAGCGTGCCTTGGGCCTCGGCGATGTCGTCGATATAGGTGGCCTCGCCGCTGACGTGCAGGTGTGCGGCCTCGTGGGCGCGGCTGACGCCGACCTGCGGTTGCAAAGAGGCGGGCGGAGCGTCGGCCGCGA